>JAGVIM010000101.1 GCA_020056045.1 Nanobdellota archaeon
GATGGCGATTTCTTCTCGTCGATCATAAATACTGATTTGAATAGCATTAAAGATGATTAAAATGGCGATCAAGGTAAATAGCAAGCTGACGACTAAGCCGGCTTTTTTGATTTTTTGAGAATATTCCGAGATTTTAGTTATTAAATTTTTTGCTTGGGTAAAATCGTCATCATTAATTTCCAAAATAGGACCAATACCATTTCCAATAGGTTCTGTTCCATCTGTTAAAACAATTCTTATTTTTAATCCAAATAACTGTCCCAATTTTAAGAATTTTTGTTTTAATTTTTCTGCTTTTTCCTTTGAAACCTTTGCAGATTTTCCAAAAGGAATATCTATTAAAACATATTTACTTCCAACTGAAATTTTTTTTGAAAGAATGCTTGCAAGCAATTGAGGAGTTGAATCAATATTAATTAATTTTTCTACCTTTATTATCTTATCATCAACTGGAGCAAGTCCTAAAGCTCCACCCCATACAAGACAGGCATTTGTTTTTTTAACTATTTTCTTTATTTCGTCTATTGAAAAGTCTACTCTTGCAATTGTTTCAATTACATCTGCAGTTCCTGCTGCACTTGTTATTGCTCTTGAAGAAGTCTTTGGCATAATTAAACCTGCAGAAGCACATATTGAAACTATGATTGGAGTTGTCCTATTTCCGGCAATTCCTCCGATACAGTGTTTAT
This sequence comes from Nanobdellota archaeon, assembly GCA_020056045.1. Classification (GTDB taxonomy): domain Archaea; phylum Nanobdellota; class Nanobdellia; order Pacearchaeales; family GW2011-AR1; genus ARS1285. The sequence continues at coordinate 690 of JAGVIM010000101.1, forward strand.
CAACTACTTTTCCTTTTAATTTTATTTTATTTCCACTTTCAACCATTGCTTTGACAAGATATTTTGTTTCTTCAAGAGTCATGTCATTTGTATAAACTGCAGAAATAAAAAATGCAACTTCAACTTCTGTTAAAGCATTATCTGCAATATCAAATATTATCTCCCTTATTTCTTGTTCAGTTAATCTTTCTCCTTTTAGTTTCTTTTTTATAAAAGAAATACTTTTAGGATGTTCTGCAAGCTCTACCCCTATAGAATCCTTATCTTTAAGAGATAATTTTTCTAAAATATCACCTGAAACTGCAATTTCATTTGGCTTAATTATTCCAGAAACAGTATCAACAACAGAAATTATTTTGTCTCCATGATCTTTTATTGAGACTCTATCGCCAACATGAAGACTCATTTTTTTAGCGGTTTTTTCATGAATCATACAAACTGGCCTGCCAGTTAAAAACCTCAATTTTTTTATTTTTAATTTCATAGCTATTCTTCTTTTTTAAAAATTATATCCTCCCCCGTGGTATTTTTTCTATATAACTCTATTACAAGAAGAACATATCCTAAAATTAGAGGACCTATTATTAATCCTAAAAATCCAAATACAAATAATCCTCCAATCATACCAATAAAAACAATTCCTGTATTCATTTCTGTTCTTCTTGAAACAATTAGAGTACGTATTAAATTATCTATTAAGCTTATTACACAAAGACCATATATTAATAACCCTAATGCTGCACCGGTATTTCCACTTGCAAACAAATATACATCTACTGGGAACCAAATTATCCAAGCTCCAAGAATTGGAATTATTGCAGTTATCGAAGTCAATGCTGTTAATAGGATTACATTGTGAACTCCAAATAGATAATAACCTATCCCTGCAAATATTCCTTGAATTACTCCAACAAGAATATGACCAATTAAAACTGAATTTGTTATATTTTTAAACTGTTTAATAAATTTCTCTTCTGTTTCTTTTTTTAATATTGAAAAAGATCTAAAATAATCTATTGCTTTTTTCCCATCTTTTAATCCAAAAAAGAAAGTAAATATTAAAACACCAGTCTGGATCATTAAAACAGGGAGATTAGAAATAATACTTGAAATCTGTTTTAAGAAACCCGCAATAAAGTTGGTGATATAGGTACTTATTGAAGCAATCATATTTTCAGATATTCCTGAAGAAGAAATAAAATTTGGAAGAACTTTCCTTACTAAATCAACAATGTCTATTTTTTGTAAAACTAAATAAAAATTTATTATTTGATTGAATAAAGTACCAATGATCAAAACAATAACACAAACAAAAATTATTAATATTCCAATGCATACAAAAAATGCTGATAAAAATTCATTTTTTATTCTTTTTAATAAAAATTTATATATTGGATAAAAAATATAAGCCAATAAAATTCCATAAATTATAGCATATAAAATAGGATAAATAATTATTCCAGCTAAAACAAATAGCCCAATAATTAGGACATAAATGATAAAATCCTTGAAATTATTTTTATCTACCATAATATTAGGTGAGTATAATTCTTTATAAATTTGTCTAATCTTAGGAGTAAACTTAAGAGTAAGATTTATAAAGAAAAATAACCCAAATACCTCATGGAATTTTTTACAAAAAAGATATTTGATGGAAAAATAGATGATTCTGTTCATTTACAATTCCAAAAATTCAGCAGGGGTGAATTTGGAAATAGGGCAATGGTTAGAATTAAAAAATCTACTGGAAAATATACTATAAGTACAACTTCTGAATATGCAAAGGAATTGATAATGACTATGGCTGAAAAGCTTGGAGATAAAAAAACTCAGGTTAATGGTGCAATAATTTCTGCATTAGATTTACAGGGGTTTAAATATGAAGAAAGAAAAATGGCTATGGGAGTTAGAAAATATATGATTAATAGAGAAATGAGTGGAAATGAAATTTTGAGTATGTGTAATAGTGTGCAAAGGGCATTTTTTGGCCTATCTTTTAATGTTGGTGAAGAAGAATTAAAGATAAAAGACAAGTCACCTAAATCAGCAAAAGGTTCTGGTTCATCAAAAAAAGAAGATGCTGATTTAAAAATTGATTTTTGTAAACTAAAAACAAATGATAAAAAGTTAGTTGAAGAACTAATATTTGATAGTGAAGCAGGGAATTTTAAGAAAGTTGAAATAAAATATGATTTTATTATAAAAGATATTGTAATTCCCGGGGAACTAAAGAATGAAAAGGATTTTGCAAAAGTCAGAGAAGGAGCCCATAGAAAAGGCATAATCATAAAACAAATAGATGTTGATGGAAAGAAAGTAAAGAAAGAAGTTGATTTTGAGGCGTAAATTCAAAGAAAAGTAAAAGAATTTTGTAAGAATAATAATATAAGTAATTCTCCAGAACATAGATTATTAGATGTTGTTTCAGAGCTTGGAGAAGTTACAAAAGAAATTCTTAAAGCAACTGATTATGGAACAAAAGATCTTAATTATAGGGAAGAAATAAAAAATGAAATGGGAGATTTGTTATTTTCATTAATTGTTTTAGCAAATTCATTAAATATTGATCTAAATGACGCCCTTAATCTTGTTTTAAGAAAATATGAAAAAAGATTTAAAAAAAAGGCTCTGTAGATTCTGAAAATGATAAATAATTTTTACAAAAAGCTTTATAAACCCTATCTCGTTTGAAGTTATATTATACTTTGGGATATGAATGTATCTTTAAGTTTTTGATAGCATTTCCTTTTCAGGAAAAGGCTCAGAAACATCTTACTAGATTTTCTGAGTTTTATTGCTATTAAATTTAAAATTAACTAGAAAATATAAATAAAAAATGACAAAACACGGAACAACAAGACACGGAAGCCTTCAGTTTTATCCTAGATCGAGGTCTCAGAGAATTCTTCCTGATGTTAGTTGGGATGCTATTTCTTCAAAAGATTCAGGTTTACTAGGATTTATAGGATACAAAGTAGGTATGGGTTCTGCTTTTGTAAAAGATAATTCTCCTGGTTCTCTGACGAAGGGAAAAAGAATCATCGTTCCTGTGACAATTCTCGAATGTCCGACTATTAAAATTCTTTCAGTCCGATTTTATAAAAATAAAAAAGTTATGGGTGAGATTTTAAATCATAACTTAGATAAAGAATTAAAAAGAAAAATTAGGATGCCAAAAAAAACTGATAAAAAAATAGAAGATATGGGGGGAAAAGATTTTGATGATATAAGAATTGTTGTTTATTCTCAAGTTAAAAAAACAGGTATAAAAAAAACTCCTGATATAAAAGAGATAGCTATTTCTGGTTCTGTTGATCAAAAATTAAGTTTTGTAAAAAATAATTTATCAAAAGAAATTTCAATTAAAGATATTTTTAAAGAAGGTACTGTGGATGTTAGAGGAGTTACAAAAGGAAAAGGATTACAAGGAACAATAAAAAGATTTGGATTAAATTTAAAGGCCCATAAATCTGAAAAAGGTCAAAGAACACTTGGAAGTGGTGGACCTTGGCATCCAGCTAGAGTTGATTTTAGACAACCAAGAGCAGGACAAATGGGTTTTTTCACAAGAGTTCTTTATAATAGTAAAATTGTTTTTATTGGAGATATAAAGGAAAAAGACATAAATCCTGCTGAGGGATTTAATCATTATGGTAAAATAAAAAATGAGTATATTCTACTTGAGGGAAGTGTTCAGGGACCTCAAAAAAGACAAATATTAATAACTCATACCTTGAGACCAAATAAAAAAATAGTTAAAAAAAATTATGAATTTGTGGAGTTAAGATAAAATGACAAAAATACAAATATTAGATATTAATGGAAATAAAACAAAAGAAATAACAACAAGCTTATTTGAAGAACCAATAAGACAAGATTTAATATTTAAAATAATTGAATCTGAAAAAACAAGACAGCCCTATGCTCCTAAACAATATGCTGGAATGAATAGATCTGCTTCTGGAAAAATAATGCATACAAGACATGATTGGAAATCAGATAGGGGAAAGGGAATTCCAAGAATTCCAAGAAAAGTAATGTCTAGAAGAGGGACTCAATTTTCATGGGAAGCTGCAATAATTCCATCTGCAAAAGGCGGAAGACGTGCTCATCCACCAAGAGTTGAAAGAAAAGAATTAAAAATAAATAAAAAGGAATTAAAAAAAGCATTATTTTCTGCATTAACCTATGTTAGTTCTGTTAAAGATATTCAAAAAAAATACTCTTCTTTAAGTGATTTAAAAATAACATTAAAATTCCCATTAATTGTAGAAGATAAAATATTAAAACTAAAAACAAAAGAAATTTTAGAATCCTTAAGAAAAATTTTAGGAGATTTATATACTGTAGCTATTCAGAAAAAATCAACAAGAGCTGGAATAGGAAAATTAAGAGGAAGAAGAAACAAGAAAAATGCAGGATTATTATTGGTTATAGGTAATGATGAAAATATAAAAATAACTGGAATTGATGTTACAACAGTTAGAGAATTAACAATAAGAGATTTGGCAGATGGTGGAGCAAGACTAACAATATTCACTGAAAAAGCAATAAGAGATTTGGAGACAAAAAAATGAAATTCAAAAACCATAGAAAACCTTCGGTTTTAATAAACAAAGTTTTTGAAATACAGAAAATTCATGGAATTTTCTGTCTCTTAAACACCAGAGGTGATTTAAGATGATAAAACCAGTAACAACAGAAAAGGCAGTAAGATTAATTGAATTAAATAATACCTTAGTTATAGAAGTAGACAGAAGAGATTCAAAAGATAAAATAAAAAAAGAATTTGAAGAAACTTTCAAAGTTAAAATAGATTCTATAAACACTTTGATACATAGAAATAATAAAATAGCTTATCTAAAATTAAATTCAAAAAATCCTGCAATTGATGTTGCAACTAAATTGGGGATGATCTAATGGGAAAAAGAACATCTGGGCGAGCAAAGGGAAAAGGAAGCTTTACATACCAAATTAGAAAAAAAGCATATGTCTATAAAATAGGGTATCCAAGGCTAACTAATGAAGGAAAAGCTAAAATAATAAAATTATTCCATTCTGTAGCACACAGTGCTCCTATTGCTAAAATAAGAATAGGGAAAGAAGAGTTTTATAGCCCTGCAGCAGACAAAGTTTATGAGGGACAAGAAATAGAGATTGGTGGAAAACAAGTTTTAAACGGAAATATATTAAAATTAAAAGATATTCCCCAGGGAACAGTTATTTTTAATATTGAATCTGTTCCTGGAAATGGCGGAAAATATCTAAGAAGTTCAGGGTGCTCAGCAATTGTTGGTATTAAAGAAAAAGATAGTGTGGAAATTATAATTAGAAGAAGAAAAATAATAATCAATGAAAATTGCAGAGCAACTATTGGAGTTGTTGCTGGAGAAGGAAGAATGTCAAAACCTCTTGTAAAAGCAGGAAAACAATTTTTCAGAATGCAAGCTAGAGGAAGAAAATGGCACAGAACCTCTGCAATTAAAACTAATGCTGTTGACCATCCGTTCGGAAGTGGAAGAGGAAAAAGAATTAAATCTAAAATTGCAAAAAGAAATGCTCCACCAGGAGCAAAAGTTGGTCACATAAGACCAAAAAGAACAGGACATATTAAGTAACATGGTAACACAAACTGAAGCACAAATATTAGTTGGATCGGAAGAGTCTGGAATACCAAATAAAAAACTAAATAAGTATCAGTTAATGATAAATTGGAGACTTGAACTTGACCCAAAATATATACTCCCCTTGGATAAGATTCCAGAAGTGGCTTCAAGAAATCTTGCAGAAATTTTAAAGAATGAAGGAATTAAAAGGTGTAGAGTTTATAATGGAGTTAATTATAATCAAGAAACATGGAAATTTGTTGAAATGAATCCTTTAAGCTCTATTGAAGAAATTACACTTAGACAAACATTAAAAACTATTGGAGGAGTTTTAGTTGAAACTGCTTAAATAAAATGGTAAATGAGAAAATAGAACAAAATGAAGAAATATCTCTAAAGAAGAAAGAACTTACTTATAGAGGGTATGGTATCGAAGACCTAAAGAAAATGGATATTCGTGAATTTGCAAAATTGCTTAAATCAAATGAAAGAAGAACAGTACTTAGACAATATGGGGAACTAGAAAAATTCATTTCAAGATCGCATAAAAAAATATTAAAGAATAAACCTATAAAAACTCATTCAAGACATTTGATTGTAGTTCCAAATATGGTTGGATTTAGAATAAATATTCACAATGGAAACACATTTGTTTCAATTGATCTAACAATAGATATGTTGGGACATAGACTTGGTGAATTTTCAGTAACTAGAACTAAAGTTAAACATGGAGCAGCTGGAATCGGTGCAACTAAGTCAAGTGCATCTGCATCAGTTAAATAAAAATTAAACATGGCAGAAGAAAAAACAAAAATAGAAAAGAAAAAAACAGCAATTGTAAATGGAAAAGACCTTCCTGTTGGATTAAAACATGCTATTGCTCTTTGTAATTTTATAAGGGGAAAAGATATTGACACTGTTATTCCAATGCTTGAAGAAGTTACAAGGTTAAAAAGAGCTATTCCCATGAGGGGAGAAATTCCACATAGACATGGAATGATGTCTGGAAGATATCCTGTAAAAGGTTCAAAAGAATTTATAATATTATTAAAAAGTCTTAAATCAAATGCTATTGTTAATGAACTTGAATTAGAAAAATATATAATAGCCTGCAGTTCAAACCTTGCATCAAGACCTTATAAAAGATTTGGCCAAGGAAGAGTTAAAAGGTGTCATGTTACAATTCAATTAATAGAATCTACAAAGAAAAAGAAAACTAAGAAGGAGATAAAAAAATAAAACTAAAAATGGAAAACGAAAAAATAAAACAAGAAAAAACGAAAAAAACAAATTTAGATTTAAAAAAATCTGAAGTTAACTGTAATGACAAATTCTGTCCAACACATGGATGTATAAGTCTAAGGGGAAGAAGTTTTAGAGGAGCAGTAATAAGGAAGTTTCCAAAAAGAGTTGTAATTGAATTTGAAAGAACCCTTTTTATTAAAAAATATGAAAGATATTCAAAAAGAAAAACAAAACTTCATGCAAGACTTCCTGATTGTATGTTCAATGAAATAAACTTAGGAGATTATATTGAAATAATGGAATGTAGACCAATAAGTAAAATTGTACATTTTATAGTTACTAAAAAAATCAATGGAGAAGAAAAATGAAAGGCGTTGCAGCAAATTTAACAAATGGGCTTAATCTTGGAAGCTATGTTCTAGCTAGTGATAATAGTGGAGCGAGAATTGTTAAAATAGTTGGGATGAAAGGAGCAAAATCAAAAAAAGGAAGACAACAGTATGTTAAACTAGGGGATCATGTTAAAATATCTGTAAGAAAGGGAGATCCTAAAATAAAAGGACAAATTTTTGATGCAATTGTTATAAGGCAGAAAAAACCTTTTAGAAGAAATACAGGAGAAAGAGTTGCATTTACAGATAATGCAGTATGTTTATTAAAAGATGAAAAAGGAAATCCAAAAGGAACTCAAATTAAAGGACCAATAGCAAAGGAGGTCGCTGAAAGATGGCCATTTTTAGCTAAAATAGCCAAATTTATACTATAAATATGAAAAGAAAATTTTCAAACAGTTGGGTAGGAAGTAAACAACCAAGAAAACAAAGAAAATATTTAGCGAATGCTCCATTACATATAAGACATAAAATGTTAAGTGCAAATTTAACAAAAGAACTAAGAAAAAAATATGGAAAAAGAAACTTTCCATTAAGAAAAGATGATGAAGTAAAAATACTTAGAGGAGAATTTAGAAAAAAGAAAGGAAAAATAGAAACTGTAAATCTTAAAAAGATGAAAATAAGCATTGCAGGAATATTTAGAACAAAGAAAGATGGAACAAAGGTAGGAGTTTATTTTGATCCTTCAAACCTTCAAATACAAGAATTAAATTTAAATGATAAAAAAAGAAAAGAAGCATTAGAAAGAAAAAATGTTAAAACAGAAAAAAAGACAGAGGAATCAAAGACAAATAAAATTAAAAATAAATTAA
>JAGVIM010000035.1 GCA_020056045.1 Nanobdellota archaeon
ATTTATATATTTGTTTTTTATTAAGGTTTTATGACTGAAACAAAAGATTTTAATTGGATTACAAATAATGGATATTTTAATAGATTAAGATGTAATGATGGAGATAACCCTGGTAAAAATCTGTTTTTACTTGACACTGGCACTGTTATTGATATGGAAGATTTTTATCATACAAGAACCTTAAGAAAAGATGCTAGAGGAGAAAAACATCCTTCAAAACTTCTTTGCGGAATAGCGAGTTCTAATCCTTTAATAGTTACTTTAAGAGTTGTTGAAGAAGTTAGAGACCATTCAAAATGTAAAGTAAATGGTCATAGGATGGAAATATGTTATGAAACAAAATTAGCTATTGAAATGTTATATACATTTGAATCTGGACCTCTTTTAGATAGTGCTAATTTTAGTCTTAATGAAAATGACTCCTGTGCCTATCAAGTTCATTTAGCAGCAAGAAGTATTTTTAGAGGAGACACTAGAAAAGGGGAAAAAGAAGAAGTATCTTACACTGATGAAGAACTTGTTAAAACAGCATTTTTACTTACTAAGCGACCCTATGGTAGAAGTCCTGTTAGTTGGGTTAATATTCTTAGTCCTGATGAACATATTCCAAGACTTGTTAATGCTTTAAGAGGTTCTGATAAATTTAAAGATTATAGAGTTAGGGCAATACCTACTAGACATGATTTAAGGAGTTACCTATCATGATAGATTTATAAATAAATTTATTTAATGGAAATTAAAATGAAAATAAGAAATGGCTTTGGTGGGGAGAATGTAGTTACATCTTATCCTCCTTTTGTAAAATATCCTTCGATTGCAGAAGATTGTCCTCAAATTTGGGGTCAAAAAGGATATGTTTTTGAAAAAGTAGATGGTTCTTTGTCTCAGGTTAGAAATACTTCAATGGGGCTTGTTGGAGGAAGCAAATCTAACTATCTAATTGGAAACAGGATTAGTTTTTCAACTTGGTTCTCAGAATATTTAGCATGGATGAGAAAAAATGAATCCCTACATGCTCTTCCAAAAAATGTTATTATGTTTGGAGAATGGTTAGTTCCAAGAAGTATTGAATATGATCCTAAAAAAATTAATAAATTTTATTTTATTGATCTTGCATTTATTAGTGATGGAAAACCAGTAATTTATGATTATGATGAAGCTCGTGATTATTTGAAAGCATGGGGGGTTCAAGATGTTCAAGTTCTTGATCCAATTGCAAAAAATGTTATTTTTGATCCTGAGTCAATTAAACACACTAAAAATAATTGTAGAAGTGTTTTAAGGGAGGGGGACATAGAGGGGGTGATTTTAAAAGATTATAGAAACCAGCAATTTGCAAAATGTTTAAATGATGCTTATTCAGAAATAAGAACACAGGAAAAAGATTTAGAATCTCAATATATTAATCCTCCTAGAATTAAAAAAGCCTTAGTTAGACTTGAAGAAGATTATGGGGTGAAAGCACCTTCATTAGATCAGTTAGCTTTACAAGTTGCAAGAGATGTTAAAAAAGAGTCTGGATTTTCATTTGATCTCCAAGCTGTAAAAGGGGTTATTAGAGCAAGAGAATATTATCATAGAAAATAATTCTTTTGCATTAATTTTATTAACCCCTTTTCTTTATTCTCTTTATGGAAGAAAAAAATCAGGGATTAAAAATGGGTATTGAGATACACCAACAATTAGACACAGGTAAGCTTTTTTGTAGGTGTCCTTCTATTTTAAGATCCGATGAACCTAGTCTTATAATTAAAAGAAAATTACATGCTGTTGCTGGAGAATCTGGAGAAGTTGATGTTGCTGCAAAATATGAAGCATCTCGTGACAGAGATTTTATATATTATGGGTACAATACAACTTGTCTTCTTGAATTAGACGAATGTCCTCCGTTTTTGATAGATAAAGAAGCATTAAAGATTACATTACAGATTGCTTTATTTTTAAACTGTGAGATTCTTCCCATTACTCAAATAATGAGAAAGACTGTTGTTAATGGGAGTAATACTTCTGGATTTCAAAGAACTGTTTTAATTGCGAGGAATGGTTGGATTGATACAAAATTTGGAAAAGTTAGAATAGAGGGAATTAATCTAGAAGAAGATGCTGCAAGACCTGCAAGTCAAAAAAATGATGATTCTTCAGATGAAGTACAAGGAGTTATTTTCAAATTAGATAGACTTGGAATTCCATTGGTTGAAATTGGAACTGCTCCTGATATTAAAAGTCCTGAACAGGCAAAAGAAGTTGCATTATTTTTAGGAGATGTTTTAAGAAGTTGTAAGGTTAAAAGAGGAATTGGAACAATTAGACAGGATGTTAATATTAGTATTGAAGGTCATCCAAGGGTTGAGATAAAGGGTTTTCAAGATGTTAAAATGTTTATTCCAGTAATTGAAAATGAAGTTAAAAGACAAAGTGAGAACCTAGCAAGTTCTAAATCTAAGGATTTAGAAAATTCCAAAATTGTAAGTGAAGTAAGAAATGCAAAAGAAGATGGGACTAGTGATTTTTTAAGACCAATGCCTGGAAGTGCAAGAATGTATCCTGAAACAGATTTACCTTTGCTTAGAATTTCAAAAGAGATGATTGATTCTGCAAAAAAAGAACTTCCAAAATTAAGAAGTGAAATAAGGGGGGAATTAAAACAAAAAGGTTTAAGTGAAGAAATGATTAAATTATTAGATATTGATAAATTAGTTGAATTTGAATCTTTATTAAAATTAGTAAATGATCCTAATTTTATTGTTAAAACTTTAGTTTTAATTCCTAAAGAAATTGCATCTCATGAAAAAATAGAAAATATTGATAAAATTTTAACAATTGATGTTATTGAAAGTATTATTATGGCTGTTTCTGAAGAAAAAATTAAAGATAGTGATGTTAAACATGTTATGGAAGAAATTGCAAAAGGAAAATCTTTTGAAGACGCAATTAAAATAGAGAAAATTGATTTATCTGAAATAGAAGAAGAGATTGCAAAAATTGTAAAAGAAAAACCGGGATTAGGTATTGGAGGATATATGGGGCTTATTATGGCTAGATTTAAAGGTAAAGTTTCTGGAAAAGATGCCACTGAAATTCTTAATAAGTTAATTAAAAAATAATTTTAGATATAGAAGAATTTTTAAATTGGGTTTTTCTTTAGTTTTCTATGGAAAGAATTGTTTTAAACAATTCTTAGTATATTAAAAATACATTTTTAACATGGAAAGAACACATAATATTGGTGAAATAAATGAAAGCCTTATTGGAAAGAAAGTTAGGCTTTGTGGATGGGTAGATGTTACTCGTGAACATGGAAAGGTTATATTTCTTGATTTAAGAGATAGATATAGTAAAGTTCAGAGTGTAATTATTGCTAAAAATTCTGATTTTGAAACTGTTAGAAAATTACCTAAAGAAAGTTGCATTGCTGTTGAGGGAACTGTTAATGCAAGGCCTAAGGGAAGTGAAAATCCAGATTTACTTACAGGTAAAGTAGAAGTTTTTATTAATAAGATTGAGGTTTTTAATTTATGTCCTGATTTACCTTTTCAATTAGATGAAAAGGGCGTAAATGAAGATATTAGATTAAAATATAGATTTTTAGATTTAAGAAGGCAGGAACTTCAGAAAAATTTATTTTTTAGACATAAGTTAATTAAATCATTTAGAGATTATTTTGATAAAAAAGATTTTATTGAAATTGAAACTCCTATGCTTGGAAAAAGCACTCCCGAGGGTGCTAGGGATTATGTTGTTCCATCAAGAGTAAATCCTGGAAAGTTTTATGCTCTTCCTCAATCACCTCAGTTATATAAACAATTATTGATGGTTAGTGGTTATGATAGATATTTTCAAATTGCAAAATGTTTAAGAGATGAAGATTTAAGGGCAGATAGACAACCTGAGTTTACACAACTTGATGTTGAAATGAGTTTTGTTGAAGTGGAAGATATTTATTCTATTGTTGAAGGTGCAATGAAACATGCATTTAAAGAAACTTTGGGAATTGATTTAAAAATTCCTTTTAAAAGAATACCCTATGATGAAGCAATGAAAAAATATAAGAGTGATAAGCCGGATTTAAGATCTGAAACAAAAGAAGAATATGCATTTTGCTGGATTGTTAATTTTCCAATGTTTGAATATAATAAGGAAGAAAAAAAGTATGATGCTGCTCATCATCCATTTTGTATGCCTGATGATATAACTGACAATATGGAAAAGAATCCATTGCAAATAAAAGCTAAGACTTATGATTTAGTTTTAAATGGAACAGAACTTTTATCAGGGAGTATAAGAATTCATAATCCTGAAATTCAGGCTAGAGTATTTAAAATAATTGGAATAAATAAGGAAGATGCTGAAAAGAAGTTTGGTTTTCTTTTAAAAGCATTAAGTTATGGTGCGCCTATTCATGGAGGTTTTGCAATTGGCCTTGATAGATTAATACAAATTTTAACAAAGGCTGAATCAATTAGAGAAGTAATTGCATTTCCAAAAAATCAGTCTGCTCAGGATACTATGTCAGATTGTCCTGCAGATATTACTGAAAGACAAATGAAGGAAATTCATATAAAATTAGATGTTCCTGTGAGCTCTTTAAAAAAGACTTCGGAGAAAAAAGAATCTGAAAAAGAAAGCTCGAAAATAGCTAAGAAAGATGTAAAAAAGAAAAAATAATTAAGCGTATTTACAAGTTCCTTCTAGAGAAATATGAGCATTAAAACCTTTTATCTGTAAATCTTCAACAAAATCTCTTATATTCAATTCTCCAAAAAAACCATTTACTAAAACTGGCCTTGATTTATCTAAATGGGGAATAGCTTTTTCTGGTTGGCATCCATTTATTTCAATACATGGAAGAAAATCAATTCTTATGGCATTTATTTCTCTTAGTGCTTTTTTAACATCTACTCTAGAAAATAGTCTAGGGTCTTGAGAAGCTTCTTGCGCATAGAGAATTATATATTGTGGATGAAGATTTAGAAAATCTCTATTAGTTCTATAAATTGCATGGGCTTTACCTAAAGATACTCTTGCAAAATCTGACATGTCTGTAAAATATCGAGGTTCTAGTATTGGCATTGTTTTTTCAATATCTATCAGTATAAAAAGTTAATTGAGTCCTTTTGGAAAAGATCTATAAAAGGAAACAACATCCATTCTTTTTTCTTCAGCTTGTATTGTTTTTCCATTTGAATCAGTTCTTGCAACTCTAACAGTACATCCTGCAAAAGTATAGGAATTGGCAATTTTTTCTAAATCAATTCCTGATTTTCTTACTTCAATAATAATTCTTCCTAAAATCTCTTCTTCTGAAAAGATTTGTCCATTAACAATATCATAATTATTTAAATAAGGACCTCTAACTAAAACAGGCGTAACTGGATTGTTATCTATAGTGTATTCTCCTAGGCTGTTTTGTTTTAGTTTTTCCATTTTTTAGAAATAATGATATAAACCCTCGAAGAGCCAGTTTCATACAAAAGCATGTCTTTGCTCTTCTGGGGAAAAGAGGTGATAATATATCTAGAGTTTTGAAGTTTATAAATCTTTCGTTTGTAGTAACTGATTAGTGATTACAAGAAAGGTTTTTAAAGCGAGTTTGATGAATTATAAAATGGACAATTTAACAAATAATTCATATTATAAAAATGAACAAGGATCTTTAAATTTAAGAGGAAGAGAGTTAAGAGCAAGACTTGTTAGAAAAGGAGTTCCAATGCTTGAGATTGCAAAGAAACTTGGAATTAGGAGACAAGCTGTTGATTATTTTATTAGAACTAATGGTATTTATGATGATTGGAAAAAAAGCAGTGATTTTTTTTTAAGAAATAGAAATAATGTTCAGGAACAAAGAGAAAATCTTGAAAGACAAAGAAGAAATGTTCTTGAGACAATTGCAGCTCAGGTTAATGAAGTTTTACTACAAAGGTTAGATGAAACTTTCCCTATTGAAAGAAAATCCTATGACATGGCTGTTCAATATTTAGAAGGTTTTCCTAAAAGATATTCCTTTAGATTTTTATTTGACTTTTACAGTCATGTTAATTCTTTGATTGAAAATGAAAAAGAATTTTCATATGCAGATGTTGCAACTGAATTTGGTTTACATGCTCCTGCTGCAAGAAGAATTTTAATTTTAGCAGGAATAAAGTCTTCTAATAAACCCCTCCCTAGGAAAAGGGTTTCAGAAGAACAAAGATTTGCAATCAGAAGATTACTTGATCAAACTAAAATGAGTCAAGCAGATATTAGTTATTTTGTAGGAGTTTCTGGAGTAACTGTTATGGCTATTCATCATGAGGATGGTAACGGAAGAGTTGTGAATCCAGAAGATATGTTTTTTGCTGATTTTGGATGTAAGGGGAGAGTTACTCCTAGAAGAGCAAGTCAGATTTATGAGTTGATGGACAAAAGAGTTAATTATTATAAAATAAAAAAGAGATTAAAAATAGGAAATAAAGTTCTTTATGATGCAATTGCTAATAGGGGTAGATATTCTGATATAATTATTGATAATCTAAGAAAAATATATCCTGATAGAGAAATTATAAGACCTTATTTAGATTAATTTTAAAATGTTAAAACAAAAAAAAACTTATAAATCCTCAATGGAAAGGGTTGCTGAGATTCAAGGAGCTATTGTAAATGGAGCAAGTTCTCTTCAGCAAGTTGCAGATGCTATTGGTGTTTCAAAAAGTTTAGTTAAAAAAATAATGAGGATTGAGATTATAGATGCTCCTTTTAGAATTAAACCTATTGAAATATTAAGAGAAGAACAATTAAGAAGAGCTGAACTTTCTAAAATAGTTTCTTGTATTCATTGTGTTGCTAAAAGAGATTTGTCTTATGTTGAAAGATTAGCTTATGAGGATAGTTTAAGAGTTTTAGCTAGCTATAGTAATCGAGGAACAGGTTATTCTTTTGATCAATTTTATGAATTTTTTAAAAGATATCATGCTGCTGTTGAAGCTGATGAGGGGGTTCCTCTTAGTCAACTTGGAAATGGGTTAGGAATTAGCAGATCGCAATTAGAAAAATTTTTAAAAAGAGCAGATAGAAAATCTTTAGGACATGATCACAAAAGAATTTTTTCTTCTCCAGAGGATAAAAAAACTTTAGAAAGAGCTTTTGAAGTTGATATGCCTATTTCTGATATTGCTTATTTTCTTAGGGGAAAATACAAATATAATAGTATTAATAGTTTTTTTAAGAGAAAATCTAGAAAAGGATTTACTCGTCCTGAAGTTAGAAAAATAGGATTATATTTTAAAACTGATTTAGGAGATTATCCTATTGAAGAGCAAAGAGACCAAATAACCTATGCTATTGCTAGCCAGATTTATGAAGCAATTGATTTAAAATTTTCAAAGAAAGATATAGATGAGCTTCTTGATATTTCAGATAGGGTTTTTTCACAGGCTCTTTTATATAGGGGGGGAATTGGAGATAGAATAATGGAATCTTTAAGAATTTTATACCCTGATAATAATGTTCAAACGCCTTATATTAATTGGAAGTTTAATTAAATTTATTTGACATTTAATTTATAAAGTTAATTAAGTTTTATTTTATATGGTTAGAATACTCGCAATTGGAGATTTTCATGGAAAATTTCCTGAAAAATTAAAGAAAGAAGCTGAAAAAGTTGACTTTGTTCTTTCAACAGGAGATTTTGGTGGGAGTGATAGACTTTTGAAAATTATCTTTAAATATTTTTATACAGATTGGACAAAGGTAGTTGGAACTAAAAAAGCAAAAGAACTTATTTTAGAGGATTATAATTCTGGAAAATTTATTTTAAATAAACTAGGAAAACTTAAAACAAAGGTTTATACTATTCACGGAAACTGGGATTTTGAAGAAAGAAAACATAAAAAGAGAACTGGAGGATTAAAATTAAAAAAATACTCAGAAATAATGAGAACTAAGAAAAATATCTTTTTTTTAAATAAAAAATTAATCAACATTCAGGGGCTGAAATTATATGGTTTTGGCGGAATGGTCACTTCATCTATTTATTTAACAAGAGAAAGTGGTTTTGATTATAAAAAACAAATGAGACAAAGGAGAATGCATAATTTAGAAAAAAAACAGTTATTTAAAAATGCAGAAAAAAATATTGATATCTTATTGGCCCATTATCCTCCTTATGGCTTTTTTGACATAGTAAAATATAAAGGAGAAAATCCAATGAATGGAAAGCATGTTGGATTTAAACCCTATACTGAGTTTATTAAAAAATATCAACCTAGACTATTCATTTGTGGGCATATGCATGAATATCAGGGAATAAAAAAGTTAGGAAATACATTAATTATTGCAACAGGTTCTACAAAAGAAGGTAAGGCTGCAATTATAGAATATCCTGATAATAAAAAAGGAAAGATTAGTGTTAAGTTTTTAAATTAGAATAAGTTCTTTGATCCAAGAGTTTTAATAATCTTTTAAATTCTTTATGAACATCTGGAATGCTTGATGGAATCTTATCATTAACTCTAATATTATACTTTGATTTTAATCTTTTCTAGCATTAATTAATTTTAAATATACCCTATTTCTTGTTTTTATATGGTAGTTGATAAAGTTAAGATAGAGAGGGAAGCAAAAGGAATCTTAGATAAATTTGCAAAAGCACTTGAAAAGGTTGAGTTGGCAAGTCTATCTAAAGATGGAGGCACGATATTTGTTGATAGAGGAGAAGAATTTGAAAGGGTGGAAAGAGGCATAAGCTCATCAGATAAATCCGATGAGAATTCAAAATTTGCTGCTGAGGCAGAAAAGGGATTTAAACAAAGAATTTTAGACAATTCTCCTGATCATGATGATGATTTTATAATTGGTGAAAAAGGGAGTTGGAAATAAAAAATGGAGGATTTATCTAAATTCAGAAAAGAAATTGATAAATTAGATAAAGAATTAATTGAAATTATTAAGCAAAGATTAATTATCTGTAAGAAGCTTGGTGATTTTAAGATGAAAAATGGGTTAAGAGTCAGAGATAGAAAAAGAGAAAAGCAAATTATTGCAGATAAAATTGAAAAATCAAGTTTAGATTCTAGATTTATTAAAAAATTATTTAAATTAATAATGAAAGAATCAAGGAGACTACAAAAAGAATGGTAACTCTAACAAGCTCTTTTGAACAAGTTCATTTTCTATGTCCTGAAGGCAGAGCTGACAGACCCATGGGGACAACTACTAGTCAAGGATATGCTAAGAATGTACCTGCTTACTTTAGAAGAGAAAATCCTACAAATCAATATGGAAATAATAATAGACGAAATGGAGATAGAATTAAAGTAAATGGAAATAATGGATCTTTGGTAGTAAAAAAGCTTGATGATTTAAAAGCTGATATAAAACCTTCTGAGTCTATTCCTTATATTGGAAAAATTGAAAAGTTGTTAGATCTTTTAGGTTCTTTAATTGATAGATATCAACCTTTGACAAGAAGAAAGGTATTAGTGCAGACTGCAGATTTTTTGAAATTACAAGAAAGAATAAGAGATGTATTGGATAATATAGAGCTTGGATCTGAAACAACTAGCTATTATGAGATAAAATATGCAGAATTAGTTGAAATGGCAAATGAAAAATGCCAGAGTATAACTAAATTAAAAACTAAAGGTCATGCAGAGTCTAAAGATGATAATTGAAAAACTAAAACAAATTAAGGAAGGTAAATTAAGTGCAGAAGCAAACATAAAATCTTTCCTAGAAAAAATTAAAAAAGATAATCCTAAAATAAATTCTGTTCTTCATATAAATGAAAATGCAATTGAACAGGCAAAACTTGTTGATAAAAAAATAAAACAAGGAAAAGCAGGAAAACTCGCAGGATTAGGATTTATTGTTAAGAGTAATATTAATGTTTTAGGATTAATATGCAATTGTGCATCAAAAACTCTTGAAAATTATAAAGCTAGTTATAATGCTACTGTTATTGATAAACTGTTGAAAGAAGATGCAATTATTTTAGGTATGGCAAATATGGATGAATTTGCTTGTGGAAGTTCTGGAGAAAGTTCTGCATTTGGAGTTTGTAAAAATCCTGCTGCTTTAGATAGAATTCCTGGGGGAAGTAGTAGTGGGAGTGCTGCAAGTGTCGCTGCTGCTTTTTGTGATTTTAGTCTTGGAAGTGATACAGGGGGTAGTATTAGAAATCCTGCTTCACATTGTGGTGTTGTCGGATTTAAACCAAGTTATGGAGCTGTTTCAAGATATGGTTTAATTGATTTATCAATGAGCTTAGATCAAATAGGTCCTTTGGCAATTAGTGTTGAAGATTGTGAAATTGTTTTTAATATTATTAAAGGAAAGGATGAACGAGACAGTGTTTCAAGAGATTTTGATGAAAATAAAAAAGATTTGAAAAAGATTATTATAGGTATTCCTAAGATTGGAGCAAATAAAGATATTTTAGAATTGATTAATAAAAAAGTTGAAGAAGTTTTAAAAAAACAAGGTTGGAAAAAACAAAATGTTGAATTAAAATATATTGATTTAGGAATTCAAACTTATTATCCTATAAACTATGTTGAATTTTTTTCAGGAACAAGAAAATTTGATGGAAGAAAGTATGGTAAAAAAATAGAAGACTCTTGTGGTGAAGAAGTTTTAAGAAGAATTCTTGGAGGAGGAGAAATTTGTAAGGCCGAACATGCAGGAAAATATTATAGAAGAGCATTAAAGGCAAAAGAAATAATAAAAAAGGAATTTGAAAATGCTTTTAAAAAATGTGATATTATTGTTATGCCAACTGTTCCAAGAATTCCCCATAGATTTAATGAAAAAATAAGTCTTGAAGATATGTATAATTATGATACTTTAACAGTTTTAGCAAATATTGCTGAAATTCCCGGAATATCAATTCCTTGTGGAATAATCAAAGAAGGGAAAGATGAGGTTCCTGTGAGTATTCAATTACTTGCAAAAGTTGGAGATGATTCTAATTTGCTTGAGATTGCTAAGAAGTTTGAATAACTTTATATATTCTTAATTATATTTTTGATATAAACTAAATTAAAGGAAAGGTGACTTGCGAGAGTTTGACTTTGACAAATCATATAAAATAGCAAAGTAAAACTTGAGTTTAGGAAAAACTTGGTTTTCATACGAAATGCAATACAAAAATATTGAAATTAAATGGGGCGGACATTCTGGATTTTTAATTAAACATAATGGTATGAATATTTTTATTGATCCTTTTAAATTAAATGAAGAGAGTTCTATGTTTAAGGCAGATTTGATTTTAATAACTCATGGTCATTGGGATCACTTTTCTGTTGAGGATATAAAAAGAATAATAAAAAACGATACAAAATTTATTGGACCTTCTGAAATTTTATCTCAGACTAGACAAGTAAAAGATGGAATTGATTTTGAAATAGCAGAACCAGAAAATAAAATTAATTTTAATGAAATTATTATTGAAGTTGTTAATGCTTATAATGTTAACAAACCTTTTCATTCAAAAGGAGATGGTGTTGGTTATGTTATTGATTTTTCTGGAGTTAAAGTTTATCATGCAGGAGATACAGATGTTATTCCTGAAATGAATAATATTAAGACGGATATTGCACTACTTCCTGTTTCTGGGAAATTTACAATGACTTCTGATGAAGCTGCAAAGGCAGCAGAGATTATTCATCCTGATCTTGCTATTCCTATACATTTGGGAAGCCATATTGGCGAGAAAACAGATGCGGAGAGGTTTGTTAAATTATGTAAAGAAAAAGGAATTAATGCTAAATTAATTGAAAAAGAGATCTAGAAAGATTTATATATTTGTTTAACATGTTTAACATGGAAAAATATGGAAAAAACATTTGTTGGAATTAGAGATGTAGATGAAGAAACTTTTAGGAAATTTAGAAGTTTGGCTATTGAAAGAAAAATGAAAATTGGTGAGGCTCTAAGCCTTGCCATGAAAAAGATGATGAATGATAAAAATAAAGAGGGAAAGAAAAAAATAGGTATTATTAATATAAAACCTTTAGACTTTGGAAAAGGAACAGAGAATTCAAGTGAAGAAATTGATAAAATCATTTATGGGGTATGAAAATGGTATTTTTAGATACTAGTTTTATTATCTCCTATCTTAATAAAAGGGATA
>JAGVIM010000031.1 GCA_020056045.1 Nanobdellota archaeon
CAATAAACGCTAATGAAGAAATTTGAATTAATCTGCTTAATATTTTAGTCAAATCCTTTGAACAAACATATTTGTTTAAAGTACTTCTTTTAGGAATAGAATCAATCAGTCCTTTGTTGTAAAGCTCTACAAGATCAGATTCTGCTCTTCTGTAGCTCATTCCATTAAAGCACATAACAAGCAGACATTTAGCAATATCTTCTATATCTGCTCTTGGTCTTCCTATTTCCTGTTTTTCTGAAAAATCAACAGATTCAATAAACTCATTTAAAATTTTAAGAAAATTAGATTTTTCTTCTTCTAGAAATTTAGGATTTCTTTCAAGTCTAACTAATTCCTGCTTCTGCCTGAACTGTCTTTCTCTTGTTGAATTAAATAAATTTTTTTGTATTTCCATTGAATTCTATCAGAACTTTTTTTTAAGCAGCTCGGTGATGATTTGGTAACCTCCCTCACCGAACCGCTTTGGAGAACAATGGTGATGACCATTGTTAGCTTATTTCAGCCTAAATAAAGAATGAATGGTAGTATATAAAACTTTCCTAAAAAGGCTGATATAGAGAATTAATAGAAAGGCTTATAAAGTAATGATTACATTGTTAACAGTGATAACAATGCAAACACTTAAAAAATATAAGAACATTGTTTATTTATGGAGAACAATGGTATTCCGAAAAGAATACAAAAGAAGGTCATAGAACTTGTCAAATGCACTGGATGTTGGGATCCCGAATTAGATTTTGGAGATGCGGTTGAAATAATGGCCAACTTTTGTATTAAAAATAAAAAGGAGCTTGAAAAATGGAAAAAGAAAAACAAATAATCAAGAGTGAAAAATCCAATATTATTCGTGATAAAAAACAAGTTAAGGTTGGTATACCAAAAGAAATGGTAGAATATTTAAAAATAGATTCTACCAAAGATATTTTCTTATGGTCAATAATATCTAATGAAAAAAATGAAATATCTTTAGAAGGACATCTCATAAAAGGAGGAAGATTAAATAATGAGAAAATTGAAAATTGATGAAAATGCTTTAAAACAAGAAATAAAGAACATCATTAATCGTAATTTTCTTGGGATAGATATGAAAAATTTAAATAAAGAATTAAAAATAAAAGGATTCAACATAAGCCCACAAATAGTTCGCAGAAATGTAATTAAACTATTCAAAGAAGAAAAAATTAATATAAAACAGAAACATGGCAAGAAGAACAATACTTAGACCAATAAATTTTCCAAGAATAAAAATAGTTAATAGATGTATCCTTTGTGGAAAAGTTATTTTATCAGGAAGTTCTATTTGTAGTGATTGTGCAAAAAAGAGATTATTTGGTAGGAGTAGATAAAAATGTCATACAAACTATCCCCAAGCTCGCTTAATCTAATGCACGAATGTCCTAGATGTTTCTGGTTAACACAACATAAAGTTTGGTCAAGACCTGCTTCTACCTTTCCTAGTCTTCCAAGTGGAATGGATTCTATTTTAAAAAAACATTTTGATAAGTTCTGCGAGAAAGGATTACTTCCTCCTGAATTATGTGATAATAAAGAATGTAAGGGATGTAAGCTATTTGATGATGTTGAACTTCTGAAAACCTGGAGAAGCAATTTTAAGGGAGTATCTTATACGGATAAACAGGGGAATATTCTACGCGGAGCAGTTGATAATCTATTGGTTAAAGAAAAGAAAATTATTGTCTTGGATTACAAGACAAGAGGATTTCCATTAAAAGAAGATACACATGAACATTATATTCCTCAAATGGAAATTTATAATTTCCTTTTAAGAGAAAATGGTTATTTAACTGAAGATTATGCTTACTTATTGTTTTATTATCCAAAAGAAGTTAAAGAAAATGGTGATATAGTATTTCATACCCATTTAAAGAAAATTAATATTAATGTTAAAAATGCTGAAACTACTTTTAAGAAGGCACTTAAGTTATTAAATGAAGATTGTCCAAGTAAATATTGCGATTGGTGCAAAGGGAGGTAAAAATGTCAGGAATAGGATTTTTAGGAGAAGTTGAAATTATGGATTACTTAAAAAAAAATCTTAGTAAAGAAATTTATATTCCATTAAAGGATGTTGGAATAGATTTTGGGATAGTAAAAAGCGATATTTTTTATTTAATCCAAGTAAAAACTTCTACATTTCAAAAAGGTAGTTATTTTTGGTTTGATTTACATAAGAAAAAAATGGTTTATAAAAAAAATGCTTATTATATTTTTGTTTGTAAATCTCTTGGAAGAAGAAATTTTATGGATAAAAAAACAAATTTCTTTATCATTCCTTCATTAGAATTAAAAGATTGGATAAATAGTGGGAAACTGGCAACCAAACATAATTCAAATGAAATATTTAATATTTTTCTTTATCCTAATTTTAAAGAGAAAAGGTGGTTCTATAAAAATAAAGGTAAACAAATAGAATGGACTAAATATTGGAACAATCTAGAGGAATTAAAATGAAAATAGCATCTTTTTTTTCAGGAGCAGGTGGTCTAGATCTTGGTTTTACAAATGCAGGATTCAAATTAGCTTTCGCTAATGATAATTGGGAAGGTTGTTGGGAAACATTTGAGAAAAATCATGGAATAGAGATAGATAAAAGATCAATTACAGATATTAACTCCAATGAAATTCCTGAAGTTATTGGTTTTGTTGGTGGACCACCCTGTCAGTCATGGAGCTTAGCTGGAAAGATGGAAGGAATAAAAGATCCAAGAGGACAATTATTCTATGACTATATCAAATTAATTAAAGAAAAACAACCATTATTTTTTCTTGCTGAAAACGTAGCAGGAATTATTTCTCCAAAACATTATCCAGAGTTTATGAAAATTGTAAAAGCATTTGAAGAGATTGGATATAATGTTTCTTATAAACTTCTAGATGTAAGGTACTATAGAGTTCCCCAAGAAAGAAAAAGAGTTATTATAATAGGTTACAATAAAAAACTTGGGAAAAAATTTGAGTTTCCACAAGCAAGTTTAAGATTAATTACTTTGAGAGAAGCCATAGGAGATTTACCTAAAGCAAAAGCCGCAAGTGAAAAAAATAAAACAAATGGAGAATTAACCATTAAAAATCATGAATATATGAATGGAGGATTTTCGACAATTTATATGTCAAGAAACAGAGTTCGAAATTGGGATGAGCAATCATTTACAATTCAAGCAGGAGGAAGGCATGCACCAATACATCCTCAAGCCCCAAAGATGAAATTTATAGAGCCAAATAAAAGAGAATTTGTAAAAGGGAGTGAACATTTATACAGAAGGTTATCCGTTCGTGAATGTGCAAGAATACAAACTTTTCCAGATAAATTTATTTTTTATTATAATGACATTGCAGACGGATACAAAATGATTGGCAATGCTGTTCCAGTTAAGTTTGCAGAAATTATAGCCAATAAAATTAAAGAGGATCTAAAAGGAAAAAGAAATTAATTTTGCATCTAGGTTGTTTATGGTATTATTTGGATCTGAAATTTTAATACTACTTACATTCATGTTTTTTAGAATTTCTTTCTTTTCAGAATCTAAAAAAGATTCGAATTTTTGTTCTTTCATTATACAAAACACAGATAATTTATTATCAGATTCTAACTTTATAAATTTAGAAAAATGTTTTAGAGGAGATTTTATCTGAAACATACCTCTAACCCTAAGATCTGTTATTTTTAGGGGATCTATCTTGTTCATCCTAGCTAACTCTTTAGTAGGACTTAGTTCTAAATTTAAAGAAGAGATTCCATCGGTCATTGCTTTTATTACATTTTCATAAACTTTAGAATCTGCAGCATAACAATCTCTATAAATAAATGAAATTATTTTTACTTTATTAGAAAAAACATTTCCAACACAATAAACAATATCTTTTTCAACCCAATTTTCACAATTCCTAACTTCTTCAGTAATCATAGGTCCATTAGATTTTAACTTAGATTTAGGATAAGAGCTATTTAATGCTATAGAAGTTCCACCTAATTTCTTTACTTTTTTTACCTCTATTGCATCTCCTTGATTTATTATAATATCAGGAGGATAATTTTGACTTCCCAAATGAGAAAATTCTTTTAAAAATATATTCATCTTTTTAACGGGATCAGAAAGGTTAAAAGTATTACAAAATGCATCTTTAATAAAGGCATCTAAGGGAGTACCTTCTCTATTTACTCTCGGTTGTTCTGGATCCGAAATAGCAGTAATCTTACTTAAATCATTATTTCCGTAAGATTTTAAGTTTAATAATGCCTTAAGTACACTAGTAGTCATATTACCACAAAGAAACCATTATTTTTAACCTTTTAGTTTATGGACAATCCCTCATTTCACAATCTCCGCAACTGATTAATCATTATTAAATTACTCCATAAAGCTTAAATACATGAGATATCTATTAGATATATGAAGATTATAAAGTTAAATACA
>JAGVIM010000063.1 GCA_020056045.1 Nanobdellota archaeon
GTAAAAATTACCTCATATCTAGAAACATTGCTATTATTAGTTGGAAAATTTGTATTTTTAACAAAATTAAGTAAACTTGAATTAGGCCCTTGAATTGAATAATCTAAATTAATAATTTCCCTATAATACAAAGTTTTTTGAGAATTAGGAATCTTAAAATCATTATCTTCAACTATAAGAGTAAATTTAGTTAAATTATCTTCAACACCATCAATTTGAATTGGATTAATAAGCGTGGCATTATAATCAATAAAACTTTTACCTGAAGAACTAGAACCAAAAGGAGCAATATATGGAGTCTCATTTACATTATATATTGTAAAAGAAAAAATACTACTATTAGAAAGTCCAAATGCATCTGTTGCAGTTATTGTAACAAGATGATAACCAACATCACCATTACGAGCAACAAAATTAACAACTCCTGTAGAACTTGCTAAAGAAAAAGAAGGAAATACAGTATCATTTGAAAAACTAAATGTAAGAGTATCTCCATTGGGATCAGTTATATTCTGAGATAAATTAAGATCAGTTGTATTTCCTTCAAATAATACAAAATTAGTTATTAAAGTTGAATTCCATTTAGGAGGTTGATTATCAATTATAGAAAAATTAAATATTTTTGAGTCTATTGCTCCATCAAAATCATTTACAGTCAAGTTTATTGTATAATTTCCAGCACTTGTTAAATTTGGAGTAATTGTTATTGATGCTCTAGTTTTATTTGTTCCAAAAACAGGCATACTAATTATTTGAACAGTTAAATTTGAAGAACCATTAATAGTTAAACTCTGGCTTAAATTAGAAGCATTAAATATGAATGCAGTAAAGTTTAATGTTTCATTAAAACCGCCATAGCTATAATTTTTATCAGGAGTTAAAAAATCATCATCATAAACACTAATATTCATTACTGTTAAAAGCGTAATTGAAGTAACTTTATTGGAAATATTTAAAATTTCAGGAATATCATTGCTGCTTCTATTAACAGTAATATTTATTTGAGCAGTTAATCTATCATTATAGGTTAAATCATTAACAGTAAAATTAATTGTCCAATTTCCAATATCACTTCTCTGGGGAGTTACATTAACAGTGATTGTTTTTGTAAAATTAGTTGAATTTGAATTCTGAATAGGTAAAAACCAGCTAGTATTCGCAACATTCCCATTATAATTTCTTAAAAGAGCATAGCTTGACAAACTTAAACTATCATTAATTCCTTTTGTAATTATTGTAATATTACAAGTATTTGCACTGCTATAATTAAAAACCCTATTTTCACAATTACTAGCATTTATCTCTAAATTAGAAAGAACATTAAAAGTAACAAGGTTAGGATAATAATAACTTTTATTTACTGAAAAATCAGGGGAACAATATCCAGAAGAACAAACATAATTTACAGCAGAATCATTTACACTTATATTTGCATAATATATTCCAACATCATTATGACTAGGATTATAACTCATTAAAGCAGAAGAATTTGTAAAAAGTGTTGGGCTAAACAAACTACAATTATTTGCTGCTTTTGTACTCCAGCCAGCATGAATACAACTTGTAAAATTAACATTAAATAATAAAGGGAAATTATTTTCTTCATCAGTTGCATTCAAATAAGAACTAAAAAGATTATCCTGAGTTAAATTATATTCATCTTGTATTCCAGTAATATTTGGAGCATCGTTAGTATCATTAACAATAAAATAAAAAGATCTCTGAGATCCATCATTGCCCTGATCAACAACTTTTATAGTTAAAGTAAAATTTCCTGTTTGACTATAATTAGTAGCATTTATTGAAAGTATTCCTGTTGATGAATCTATATTAATCCAATTATTAGAACTATAAAATGAAGGTGAATTTTGAGCAGACCTATTCCAGCTTACATTTTCTATAGTAAATGTCCAAATCTCATTAACAGTACCATTAGTAACATTATTACTAAAATTATATGTAAATAATTCATCTTCATTTGCATAAGAAGTAGTTCTTTCTGTAGTAAAGCTAGGTGCAGAATAAATTAAAATAATACTAGTTAAACAAACAATTAAAATTCCAAATAATATAAATACAAATTTATTATTTATATTATTACCCATCACCCCTTGCTTCATTTTATTTCTTTCCCTCCTTTTTTACTCTCTCTAAAAATTCATA
>JAGVIM010000112.1 GCA_020056045.1 Nanobdellota archaeon
CAAGAAAAACCTCCAGATGTTGGCTAAAAAAGCCAACTGTCAAAAGTGTTTGAGTGATGAAATTAGCGAGAGCTAGAAGAAAGTGGCGAAGTCAAGTTAGTAAGTGGATATTCTTTAGGTGTTTTAATTTCTGAGCATCCTAAAAACAAGTGCCTATCACAAACACACACATTTATGTGTTGGTGGCACATTGTTTTTTTGATTCACGTGATCATATTATTAATTCTCTAGATTCTCCTGAAGAATTGCATAGATTTCCAATTTAGATTTTATTGTCTTTTATTAAAATGAAGGTAATGATTTTTATTATTGGTAATGTGGAAATTTCTATTTAGAATATACTAAAATTTTATCTGAAACAAGTAGTAACTCTTCTTTATATATTAAGATTGTTTTTTATTAGTATTATTTTTATATTATACTTGAAGTTTGATATCTAGTATAATAAAATAGTGAAAGGAGGTGTGAAAATGAAATACTTAGTATTTGGTATCTTATTATTAATTCTATTGCCAACTGTATTATCTTTGAATATTATTAGTCCTGAATATGATAGAAAATATAATTCATCAATAGTTCTTCTTAATATTAGTGAAGATATTAAGAGTGATTTTTTTCTTTTAGATGGTGCTAGTGGAAATTCTTGGAAGAAAATCTGTGAAAAAAAGGAATTATGCACTAAAAATATTAGGGCTAAAGAAGGGTTAAATGTTCTGAAGTTAAAGTCTGTTGATATTAATGGGATTAGTAGTTATGGTGATGTTTCTTTTGATGTTGACACTAAAAAACCAAAAATAATAACAACAACCCCATATAATAATGCGCTTACAAATGGAAAAGGGTTTTCAATAAAGTATTCTGAAGAAAATCTAGATTCAATTATACTTTATTATGGAACTCCTGGTAATTATCTACCTGTTCTTAATACTGATTGTGAATCGGGTATTGGGAAAAAATGCGATTTTGATAAATTAAATCTTTTAGAGTTTGATGGAACATTAATAAATTATTGGTTTGTTGTTTCTGATGGTGTAAATAGTGTTAGTTCAAAAATGAATAGAGTAAAAGTTGATTCTTTATCTCCTGAACTTGTTAATAAAGAGGATTATTTTACAGTAGATAGAAATGTTGTTAGTTTTACTTTTGAAGTTGATGAAAAAAACTTTAAAGATATAATTTACAAGGATACTAACGATTGCAATGTAAAGTCTGTTATAAGTGGAATTTTATGTGGAAAGTTAAGCTATGGGAGATGTGTTATTACTAAAACTTTCTGTGTTGGAAATCATGAAATATTGATTACCATAAGGGATAAGGCTGGAAATTCTCAAGAATTAGATCCTATTAGTTTAACAAGAGATGGTTATTCTGGAGAGGTTATTTTAGAATAAATTTATTTTTCTTTTTTCTTTTTCTTTTATCATCTAAGTTATATGAGATAACTTTAATTTTTTTGATTTCAAAAGTTATCCCCTATCTAGCAAATAACAACCTTTCTTCTGATTATTAATGTTATTTGCTATAAGTAGTAAAATAGATTTATATAGAAAATTGATTTTAGAGTATTAACTTTTAGTAATAAAAAATTAGTTTTTTAATAAAAACTAATTTTTTTGTAGAAAGGGTTGATGAAAGGGGGTATTGGTGATAAGGTGAAAAACAAAAAGAGAATAGGTGTGTGCACTATATTATTATCAGTGTTAATTCTTTTTCCAGTAATATCTGGGCAGATTAATGTTAATAGTCCTGTAAATGGAAAAATTTATGATTCAATTTCTGTGCTACTTGGTTTTGATTCTTCTGTTAAGGGAAATTTTTATCTTGCAAAGACAAATGATGCTAGAGATGGTGTTGTTCTTTGTAAAAATGCAAAGTCTTGTAATAGTATTATAAAAGCAAAAGAAGGTGAAAATCATTTATGGATAAAAAGAATTAATAGCGGGGATGTTGAATTTTCTGATGAAATTAATTTTTTTATAGATAGTATTTCCCCTAAAATTTCAAAACTTGATGTTTCTTATCTTGGGAAAGCATATTCTAATGGAAAAGATATCGCTGTTAGCTATTCTGAAAAAGATTTGAAAAAAGTAGAATTAAGCTATGGATTAGATAGTAATATTGGTAATATAATAAGTACATCAAAGACAAATTGTGAATCTGGAGAAAAGAAAAAATGTAGTTTTTCAAATGTTAATCTATCTGGTTTTGAAAATCAGAAAATTGATATTTGGTTTACTTTATCTGATTCTGTAAATAGTGTTGTTTCAAAAAAGACAAGAGTAACTGTTGATACAATTAGTCCTATTATAGAAACAGCAAATTATACTGTTAAAGGATCAGGAGTTATTTTTTCAGTAAAGGTTAATGAGAAAAATCTAAAAGAGATTAGCTATAGGGATTATAGTGATTGCTATGATTCTGGTGAAAGAACCGGTATTTTATGTACAAAATTAAATGCAAATAAGAATTGCAATGCAAACAAAAACTTTTGTGCAGGACTTCATAGGATTGTAGTAATAGCTAGAGATCTTGCTGGAAATGAAGATTCTCAAGAATTTTCTAATGTCAAAATAGATAAGTAATTTTTATTTTTATTTTTTGAGTTCTATTTTAAATTTCCTATATGGATAGGATTATTTTATTTAAATTTAATTTTTTGTTATAATTTTTTGTTATGTCCATAAATTAAAATCTCATTCTAAAGAATGAGGTCGTAGTTTGTTAGTTTTAATTTTGGATCATCCTAAAAACAAGTGCCTGTCACAAACCACATCTTTTAAGATGTGGTGGCACATTGTTTTTTTGACGAGTTGTTGTAATTTAATTACACTTATTTATGTTTATTTATTAAACAGCGTCAATAATTTATTGAGTATTATATGGCATTCGAATGATAGTAATAAATTAGTAGCAACGAATTTATAATAAATCTTGTTATAATAATTAAATTAGTTATTTTCTAGACTAGTTTTTCTTTCATCTGAGAAAAGTGGTGAGATAGACTTATATAAGATTTGAAATTATGTTTTCTTCATGAGAAAAAAGGTTTCGAAGATAGAAAGAATGTTTCTAATTGCATTTATCTTTACAATTATGATGGTGGGATTTGTTTCTGCTGCCGATGTTGCTTATATTTACAATAAAAACTTTAAGATTGATAATAATGTCAAAGCTCTTTTGACTGGAATGAATTTATCCATTGATATGATTCAAGAAAGCAAAATTTCTCAAACAGATTTTTCAAAATATAGGTTTATTTTTGTTGGTGATGAAAGATTTCAATTTCCAAAATTAGTTCCTGTTGGAAAATATTCTACTGTTGTTGCAAACTATTATCATGGTTATGATTGGGGACTTACTGATTTTGATGGTATTTCTAAATTAGTAAGATCAGAGCCTTTAAGTGTTAGAATTAATGATAGTGTAATACAGGTTTATACACAGGGTGTTTATGATTCTACAGCTCTTGGAATTCCTTACTATTATTTAGGTAATAATGATAAAACTCCTGAAATGAGTAAGGTTGCTGGAACCTATAGTGGAAATGGTTATGATTTAGGGGATGTAATAAGTTATGCTTCTGATGGAACTCATTTAACAAATGGAAAAACAACTAATGGAAAAGTATGTTTTTTTGGAATTGTTTCTAGTAATTATTGGACAGAAGATGCTAAACAAATGTTTTTAGATTGTATTGGATTTGCTGGAAGTGTTTGTTCAACAAATTCTGAGTGTCCTATTAATTCTACAACTCTTCCCTATTGTATTGGAAATAGCACATATAAAAATACAATTTCTTATTCTTGTTTAAATCCTGGAACTATTAAGAGTTCATGTTCTGCTAATAATAATTCAATACATATTGCAGATTGTAATTATGGATGTAGTAATGGGCAGTGTTTACCTCAATGTTCTAATGATGCTCAATGTAATGATAATAATGTAAATACAGAAGATAAATGTATAAATCCTGGAACTCAAAACAGCAGTTGTATACATAATCCAATAAAATGCTTAAATAATCCTGACTGTGGAACAAATGGATTTATTGATGAATTATTTTGCACTAATAATAATATTTTTAAAAATTATATAACCTATACTTGTAATAATGCAGGAACTGCATTAAGTTCTTGTAGTAATTCTACAGCAAGTATTCTAAATATAACTTGTTTAACAAATCAAATATGTCAAAACGGAATTTGTAAAGAAGTAGTTTGTCATGTGGATTCTGATTGCAATGATAATAATGCAAATACAGAAGATAAATGCCTAAATCCTGGAACACTTAATAGTTCTTGTACTCATAATGTAATTGGTTGTTCAAAGAATAGTGATTGTGGAACAGATGGTCTTGTTAATGGGTTATTCTGCACTAATAATGGTGTTTATCAAAATTTCACATCATTTACATGTAATAATCCAGGAACTGCTTTAAGTTCATGTTCAAGTTCTACTCTTCCTCAATTAAAAAATAATTGTTTAACAAATCAAATATGTTCAAATGGAATGTGTAAAAATGTAACTTGTTATACAGATCCTGATTGCAATGATAATAATGCAAATACAGAAGATAAATGCCTAAATCCTGGAACACTTAATAGTTCTTGTATTCATGATGTAATTAGTTGTTCAAAAAATAGTGATTGTGGAACAGATGGTCTTGGTGGAGATTTATTCTGTAGTAATAATGGTATTTATCAAAATTTCACATCATTTACATGTAATAATCCAAGTACATCACAAAGTTCTTGTACTAGCATTAAAACTCCTCAATTAAAGAATAATTGTTTACAATCACAATCTTGTTCTAATGGACAGTGTAAAAATATTATTTGTAATCAAAATTCTGATTGTGGAACAGATGGATTATTAAATCAATTATTTTGTAGCAATGATAATTTATTTGATAAATATGTAAACTATACTTGTAATAATCCAGGAACTATTCAAAGTTCATGTTCTAATTCAACTCAGGATAAAATGACTCAAGATTGCAGTGATAAATGCATTAATAATCAGTGTGTAAGTATTACTTGTTATAATGATGCTCAATGCAATGATAATAATGCAAACACAGAAGATAAATGCCTAAATCCTGGAACTGTGCAAAGTTCATGCCAGCATAATACAATACATTGTTCAAAAACTTCTGATTGTGGGATAAATGGATTTAGTGGAAATAAATATTGTTCAAATAGTAATTCTTATGAAGATTTTGTAAGCTATACTTGTAATAGTCCTGGAACTGCTTTAAGTTCTTGTTCAAGTTATAAACTTCCTGTGTTATCTCAATATTGTGATTTCCAGTGTGTTAGTGGAGAATGTATATCTTGCTTTAATGATTTGAGTTGTGGAACAAATGGATTTTTAGGAAATAAATATTGTATGAATAATGATCTTTATCAAGATTATCAAATATTTTCATGTTCAAGTCCTGCAACACCACTAAGTAATTGTATGTCAAATGTTGCTGCAAAACTAGTTCAAGATTGTCCTGGTGTTTGTTCTAATGGACAATGTAAAAATATTGTTTGTTCAAAAACTTCTGATTGTGAAGATAATAATGTATCAACTTCTGACCAGTGTAATAATCCTGGAACAGGATCAAGCTATTGCAGTCATACTCCTATAAATTGTAATACTAATAATGATTGTGGAATAACTGGATTTTTTGCAACAGAATTTTGTATAGGCAGTAATGTATTTAAGGATTTTAAAAATTCAACTTGTAAAAATGCAGGAAGTATTAATAGCTATTGTGCAATTTCAACAATTTCAACAATACTTCAGAATTGTGGAGATAATTATTGTGAAGCATGGGGAAATACTTATTGTAAAAATTCAAATGTTTATCATTCAAGAACTTGTTATAATAAGGGATGTTTAAATGGCGGATGTTTAACTTCTAGCTATACTGATGAAGATGCTGTAGAGCCTTGTAGCTTTGGATGTGGAAATGGAGCTTGTTTAAATGTTATATGTTCAAAAGATATTGACTGTAATGATAATAATCCAATTACTGCAGATAAATGCATAAGTCCTGGAACACCTCAAAGCCATTGTCAGCATGATTTTATTAGTTGTTTTAATAATTTACAGTGTGGAACAGATGGTTTTGTTGATGGATTATTATGCATGAATGGAAGTGTTTATCAAAATTATAAGACAAATATTTGCAATAGTCCTGCAACAGCTCAAAGCTATTGTACAAGTTCAACAAATGCTTTGTTAAAACAAACATGTGCATTTGGATGTGCAAATGGAATATGTAATCAAAATTCTTGTGTAGATGTTGATCAAGACACTTATGATACTTGCTCTCCTGGAAATCCTGGTGATGATGGAAAGCCTGTTGATTGCAATGATAATAATGCTAATGTAAATCCTGGAAAAACAGAAGTTTGCAATGGAATTGATGATGATTGTGATGGATTGATTGATGAAGGAACAAATATTTGCGGAAGCAACAAATTATGTGTTCAAGGACAATGTAAAGATATTATTTGTAATAAAGATTCTGATTGTGGTACAAATCATTTACTAAATCAATTATTTTGTAAAGATGGAAATGTATTTGATAAGTTTATGACTTATAGTTGTAATTTTCCTGGAAGTTCTTTAAGTTCTTGTTCTAATGTTTTAAGTGATGTATTAAAACAAACATGCGCATTTGG
>JAGVIM010000120.1 GCA_020056045.1 Nanobdellota archaeon
ACTTTTATTGGTTCTTGGAACAAAGTCACTTGTCTATGTTCTGGAGAACTTGTGGGGACTTGTTCATTTTCATCTTTCCATCTATCTGGAATTTCAACACTCGAAAGTTCAGGATTTACACTCTTTCCAGTTTCAAGTTCAACTATTTTGTTATTCAAAATATTTAATGTATTTTTCATTCCAGTCATTTCTTGGACAAGTGTTCCAAGAACTTGAATTATCTCATTATTATCAGAATTAGATAATCTAGAGGATTTTCTCTCATTCATAATGTCATTTTGATGAATTACTAACATTTCTTTTGCGGCTTTCTCGCTTAACCCCATTGCAGTTGAGTATTGTTTAACATGTTCTGGATTATTTAAATCCAAAGCTAACACCATATTTTTTTGTTTTTCTGCGTCGCTTGAATTAGAGTTTTCTGGTCGTTTTTCACTATTAGGTAATTGTTTAGTGTTTCCTTGTCCTCCTTGTCCACTTAATGCTGTTATTAATGCTTTTGCAGTTTCTGGACCATTTGTACCTAATGATTCACCAAGACCATGACCGAATGCAGGTAAAAATTCATGTAATATATCTCCTACTAAACCTCTTGATGCTACAGATAAGCCACCTCTTCCTAATCCACCACTAAGCATTTTTGTTGCTATATCTGTACTTACACTTTCAACAACATTTTGAACAGCTTGTTCAATCTTTGATGGTGGAGGGGTAAATATTTCTTGCATTGACTTAATAGCTCTCATTGTATTTGATACAGACCTAAAAGCACCTTTATCAAATACCATTTGATCATCTAAAGGATCTTGTGACACATCTCCTTTTGGTTGTTCTTTTTTTTGATTTTGCTCTTGAAATCTGTTAAAACTTTCTATTGATTTCTCTGTTGCTGACTTTGCAGCTTCTTCTGCCATTTGATGTGCATTTTCCACACTTATCATTTTAGAAGGAACTTTTGGAGGTGTATTCATTCCTTTATCCTCTTCTTTTATTGTCAATGGCTTCATCTTTTCATTTCCTATTTCTCTATATACTTACTTAAAGAAATACTTTAAATACATATACAATTGCCCAAGTGACTCCTACAATCCTCACTGCAAAACTCAAATTTTTTCCTATTTCAATTACCATTTATAATTCCTACATAAAACATTTTCTGTTTTAATTAGACAATTTTACCCAAGTTGGTTTCCAATTTTTGACTGGAGTTCCGTTATCTTCTGTCCATGAATGAATTTTAGCTCCACAATCTGGGCAGAATGATGCTTTATTAGGAATTGTTGTCTTACCACACTCTGGACAATCAAACAATTCAAACTTCTTAATGTCTTTCTTTAGACAGTCAATGCCATCACACGCTTCTTTTAACTTTGCACTCATCTCACTGAATTTTGAATCAAGACCTATAAATCTGTTGTTAATTCCTTTCTGTATTTCTACAGTATTTTCATCAAATTTTAATCTTAACTTTTCTAATTCTTTTTTATTTTGTTCAGCAAATTCTGTAGATGCTCTTATTTTTTTGTTTATCTCTTCTTCTTCTTGAAATTCTTTCATTTCGAATTTTCTCATTCTTCTCCTATCTTCTGGAGAAATGTTCACACCAGTTTCTTCATTGTTCATATATTTTACCTTTCTTCTAATTATTTTTTTCTCATTCTCAATCAATTTATCTTTGTTTTCGATTTGTTTTGCTTCTTTATTTTCAGGAATTTTTATAACAGTTTTTTCGGGAATAATATTGCTTATTCCTATTTTAACATCATCTTTCTTAATATCACCTTTTTTATTGTCAATTTTAATTTCAATTTCAGTGGGTTGTGTAATTATAGGAATCTCAGTTTTTTTTTCTTCAATTATAGGTTTCTCGAATTTTCTTTCTTCAATAATAGAATCAATAGGTTTTCCACCAGTTTTAATATCAACTAATTCATTAAGATTATTCCCAATTTCTCTTAAAATATCTTTCTTTAAATATCCTTTGCTTAAATCTATATGTGGTAAGTTATGTGGTCGTCCATACGTCTGTGCAAATTTATCATCAAAAATTGGAATTGGTCTTCTTCTCCTTGGTTCACCAGTCGCAGGATCAATTTCTCCACTCAAATTCACTCACCTTAAATTAAATATATAATTATTACTTTAGATAATATAAACATCAAATGCAAAGCTAACATGTGCTTATTTCTTTTTAAATTACTGTTGCCTATTTTCTATTTTCTTTATTTCTTATTTTTTTTTATTTAATAATATATATAAAGTTTAACTCTATAAAAACCACAATTTATAGCTGAAAAACAGGAAATAGCTGTAATACAAAAACGCACTTTACTTTTTTTTCTTAAGTTCTAAAAGTTTTTGGGGGACCTAGAACATATAGGGGTTAGCTCAGGCTGTTCAAAAAAAAGCAACGTAAAAATTAAATTTGTATTATTCATATTATTTTTTACATCAAATTTTGTTTGAACTTATTTTTAGAAACAATATAATTTATTTTTGGAAATAAGATAATTTATTTTCATCTATATTACTACATTATGATTAAAATTTAAATTATTCTTATTTTTTTAATTCATCATATGTTTTCTTGTTTTTTTTTCTTTCTTTTTTCTCACTTCTTAATATATAATTATCACTTTAGATAATATAAATATTAAATGCAAAGCTAACATGTGCTTATTTTTTTTAAATTACTGTTGTCTATTTCTTATTTTCTTTATTTCTTATTTTATTTATGTTTTATTACTTAACTTGCTCTTTATATTTCATCTCGCAAGAGCAAATGCTATAGAGGATTTACAAAATATAGTTCACTATATAATTACATCTAGACTTATAAGGAGTCTGCGACATCTCAATCCACATAGCTTATATATAGAGTTTTCCTTTCGATCATTTGGTTGTTCCAGTGTAGTTTAGTGTTTAGTGTTTGATGGTTGCCCATATTTTGTCTTCCTGTTTAGTGTTTTCGATCTTCAAAGTATACCAGTCTCTTCATAGTCTTAGTGTTTAGTGTTTCACAGATGTTTCGTGGGTCTAATACGGGTCTAGGTTTAGTGGTTAGTGGTTCGTGGTTAGAATTGACTTATATAAATGTGATACTTATTAATTACATCATTATTAAATAGTCTTCTCCAGTTTTTCTTTAGTAAATCTGACACAACATTCCCTTTTATACAATTATTATAAAGACTAATAGAAGGTTCTGTTTTATTATTCTTCAGTTCAAATATTCGATTAAGAAATTTTGAATCCATTGTAGTTAGATGACATTTATCTAATTCTACTAACCAAAATTTCTCTATTTCATCAATTTTGTTAATGTTATTGTTATCATTAATAAGTTTGTACACTAACTTCTTAGCTTCCCTGACAGATAATTTTTTTGTAATAGAATCCATAAAAGTTTCATTGTTTATTTTTATTTTTTTTTTTTTATATATAAAAGGGGTATATAAAATACTCATAGTATCTTATATGTCTCTACTCCTATATATAAGTTGCGGTAAAAATTTTAATTTAATAATATATATAAAATTTAACTCTATAAAAACCACATTTAGAAATAAGATAATTTATTTTTATGTATATTATTACATTATGATTAAGATTTAAGTTACTCCCATTTTTTTAATATTTGAACATTGCAAATCGGACATATAGTTTCTGGATATTCAATTTTACCTTTTTTACAATTTGGACATAATATTGTGTTGTTATCGCTTTCATTAATTTCTTTATTATTAGGTTGTTCAAGCAGTTTTTTTATTGATTTAACACCTTCTTTAATCATTTCATCATGTATTTTCTTGTTCTTTTCTCTTTCTTCTTTCTCACTTTTTAATATATAATTATCAAAATCTTCTTTATCTTTATCTACTTCTTTATTCTTATTCATATTTTCATTATTTTCTTCGTCAATTTTTCTTTTTTTGATAATATCACAGAAAATAAATTCGTTTGTTTTTTTACCTTCAATCATTACATTTTTATTTATTGAAACTGATATATTCTCATTTAATAAAATATTTCTAAGTCTCTGATAAATATTATTTGTGTTATAGTTTATGTTTAGGTATTTTTTTAGGAAATTTTCTTCGAACCCTATAATGTATTTTGTTTTAAATATTCTTAAGAGAAACGGTTTTATTTTATCATTGAAGTTTTTTTCAAACAAATCACTTTCTCTTTTAACATCTTCTGATACTTTATAAAATATGAATTCTTTAGTTCTATTGTTTACTGAAACTCCCAAGTTAGTTCCAAGTATTGCATTTTTGATTTTTAAATTCAAAGTATTAGTAACATAATATGTTTTTAGTACTTCACTTATATAAGTTTCAGACAAAGCAACTTTGTCTTCACTATTGTTGATTTTTTCAATTATTAAAGGTTTGATTTTTTCTTCAAATAATGACTTAAATTCATCACTTTTGTTTTTAATAGTTTCAATATTCATATACAATCATCATTATCCTTTAAAATTCTTATAAGTGTTATTCATTTTGTTTAATTCAGCTAATATATTTGTTTCTTGATTCTTTAATTCCAATGAGCTTTCGATTTTAAGTTTTTCTTGTACTAAACTTAGTTCAAGTTCTTTTTTTGATATTTGTTCCCCTAATTCATAAAATAATGTAAAATTCTCATCGTTTATAGTTTCATGTTCATTATAAAAACTATCCATATTTTTTTTCCACAACAGAGGAACTTCATCGTGATCATAATTAAATCCTTTATGTTTAATGTATAATTTATATCCTTCCATTGCCCAATTGAATATTCCAGGTAATTCCTTTATAAATTTGTAGTATATGTCTTTATCTACATCTTCGTCTTTGTGTCCTTTTACTATTTCAGTCAGCATTATTCTCCTTCTAATTTCTAGAGTATTTATATTTTCATCTGAAATTTTTGGTAGTTTGTTACATGCCCATGTTAATTTTGCATTATTCACAAAAGTAAAGGGTTCTTTGTATGGATTTCTGGCTGCGATTGGATCACCAGCGGTTATCATTTTAAAGTTTGATATATCTTTTAGTTGTGATGTGCTCATATCATAGCAAATGTTGGCATATTTTCCATATAAACTTGCTAAAGCGTACATGTTTGGATTGCTAAATTCCTGAAGATTAAAATTTGTAACATTCTTCGGACCTAATAAATCTCTTAATATTTTTAGTATTGTACTTTTTCCACTTCCAGATTCTCCAAAATATCCATGAGCAACTTGTTCCTTGTTTTCTCTTACAAATTGATAACCAAACCATTTTTGAGTTCTTAATAAATCTGATTTTGATAAAAACATTCCATCAAGAGATTCTTTCCATGATGGACAGTCCGCATCTTCATCATACTCTAATTCTAAAACTCCTCGAAAATTGTAATCTGGACTGTGTTCTAATAATTTGTTTGTGTCCAAATTATAAGTTCCATTTCTTAAATTTACCAAATTGCTTGGATTAATAAAAGAATCTCTATCTATAATTGTAATGTTTTGAATATGATACACAAATGATTCTATAAATTTCTTATTTGATGTTGATCTATTTTTTGCGCATTGTTCTCTAATATAAGATCCTCCATGAGGAAGATATATACCACCACTTTCCTTGTTATAAACAAACATTTCCTTTTTATCTAAGTCAGAACGTATTGTTCGAAACTTATAAATTTCTGTATATTTTAGTGCTATGTCATAAATTTCTCCATCGTCATACTTTTTAAGTTTAAGTTCATTTTCTTCTTTTTTTGACAAATTTTCAATATTAAAATTGTTCATCAAATAACCTCATTTTATGTTTCTCTACTAAGCTTCACAATGTTCCACTAAATTTTTATTAAGGTTGAGGTTCTTGGTTAGTGTTTAGTGTTTATTGATTAATGTTTTAATTGCTAAATTTCGACATTCTAAGTGTCATTCTTTTATTTTTTATTTTTGCAAGTATCATTATAATTCTGAAATAATGTTCCAACACAACATGATCTTTAATTGGAAGCACACTTCTTGTACAATTTATTAGTTTTGTTTTGTAAATACTAATCATAATAATTTTCCTTTATTTGTATATTTTCTATGTTAAGATCTAAATTGTTTATTGCTACTGTTAATGCATCTTTATATTTATTATCTACTTTATCTTTTAAATCTTTTAATAATTTAATTGATTCTTTCCATGTTGTTACTGTATTATTTACTTCTCTAATAGTTGTTGTATCAGTATTACGTGAAGCCTTAAAATCTTTCTTAAAATCTTCAAGGTTCATTGTTCCCATTGCTTTGTTACATGGTATGCATATAGCTCTCAAGTTAGACACATGATTAGTTCCATTCTTACTTCTTGCTATAATATGTCCTATCTCAAAATTATCATCTGTAATTACAGAACAACAAATATAACATTTTCCACTTTTAGAGTCACCAATATCTCTTTTCCATATGAAATCTCTGTGTCTTTTGGTTATTCTTGATGACACATTATTTTCGTTATTTTCATTTTCATTGTCATCATTATTATCTTTAACTACAACTTGAACTCTTGGTAATTTTTTATTATGTCGAACTGCACTATCCCACTCTGTATGTGCAGATGCTCCTTCAATATGGTCAATGTTATATTTATCTAAAAGTTTTATCCATGATAGAATTTTACCATTTGGAAGTTGTGGATATGTTCGTTGTCCCATAAAAGTAACCTTATTTTTAAAACTTATTTCCAGTAACAATACAGACATTTATTGCTACATCTCTTACGTTCTGTGAATATTTCATATTTGAAAGATAAACATGAACAGTCCATTCGCTGAAATCCTCTTTTAATGTTTTTTGGAACTTCGAGACCAAATATTTTTAAATCTCTTTCTGATACACATCCGACACAATCAAATCCTGGTTCTCCACACACTTCTATATTTTCGTTGTTGAATGCTTTATAAAATTCTTTTCTTAGTTCTAATGGTGCATGAAAGTTGTATTGCAAAGGTTCTAATCCTGCTTTTGTAAATCTTACTTTGATATGAGGATAATTGTCTAAAAAGGATATTCTTATTCTTGTGTTGTACTTAGATAAGGCATGATACACTAAAAAAGATGTCACTGAATCATTTGGTATTATTGGGTCAATTCTTAATACAACTCTGTCCTTTCCTATTATATTTACTAACTTAGAAAATTGTTCAGCAGACCATTTTAATGTTTTTACGTTTGGTTCTAAAATAGAACCTCCATATCCTGTAATAGTAGCATGAACAATACAATTTACTTCTGCAGCTTTTTCTATAAATTCATCAGATAGAACTTTTGTTATGAGGATTAATCCATCATATTTTTTTTCTTTGTATTTTTTATACCAAGAAAAGTCTAATCCAGGGTCTCCTCTTTCAGTTATTCCTATTTTAGTCATAAAATTATTTATTCTACAAGTTTAATACAACATCAATAAATCTCAAACTGCACCGCCAACCAAGTATGCTTCATATCCATGTTCATAGAAACGTTTTATTAATTCAAAAGCTGTGCTTATTTTGTCCATAATTAATTACTCATTATAATTTGAAAAGTTCTTCATTCTATTTTTTCCATATCTTTCTTTTCGTTTTTCTTCTTCCTCTTTTGATTCCTTTTGAGGTTCTTCAATTATCAAAACATTGTCATGTAATGTGTCTCTTGATATTTTCATAATTATTGCTCACTTACAACGACTTTCTTCACTTCTTTTATTATTGAAACTCTATTAGGTTCATATACTATTGTATAAGTTCCTGCAGTATATCCAATTTCATCTAAAAATTCTCTATCAAATGTCATTTGTCTACTTGTTGCCGTGTTAGTTAGCTTCCTTTTTCCAATCCTCATAATGAGTTATCACAATTTTAATAGAATTTAATATTAACTACTATAAAGCTGTATAAGTATATAAGCTTTGTGTTTTTGTTTTAATATGAAAATAAAGTTATATTATTTTTTCCATCTATACCAATTTTTCTTTTTCTTGGTTTTTTCTGATATAAAAATTTTAGTGTGAGAACAACTTAAATATCCTGCTATACACATAATTAGTTTCCTAAGTTATCTATGAAATTTTTTATTATACAGTTTTCTTTAGTTTCTTTTTCTTTTGACTTGTATAACGTGTCACATTTAGTTATACAGTACTCATTCAATTTAATTTTTAGATGTTATTTAATTAAACTCTTACTTTCTTCAAATTTATTAAGATTTTTCATTTTATCAATCTTTCTTATAATTAATCACACTATCAAGTATAAATTGTGAATGGAACTGTTCAAATCCGTCATTTATTGTTTTTAGTTCTTCAAGTGACATCGAACATTTTAGTATTGCTTTTTCTCCTTCAAATTTTATTTTTCCTTTTAACACTTCTCTTAGATGAGTCTTGACAGATTCATCTAATTTTTCAATATCAAAACTTATTGTTTTGATAATTCCATCTTTTCCACTTTCAAATTTGAAAAACATATTTTATCACTTTTCATTAGGGAGTGGGAGGTTGTTTGCTTTATCAACAAATTCTTGACCAAATTTCTTCTTAATTAGTTCATTATTTTTTTTTTCTTTTTCTTTATTCACGTTTCATTCTCCTTTATAAAATAATGTTGAATTTACAATACTTAGAATTTCTATTTATGTATCTACGTACATGTTCTATATTTATCAAATTCATTTCCACATTCTATACGTTCATTTTCTCCAAGCTTACTTATTTTGTTTCTCTTTTTATTTCTTTAGAAATACAATAAGTCGGGCAGATATTTTTATCTTCTACAACGATTCCATTGTTTTCTAAGAATTTTCTTATTTTTGTGGTGTCTCTATCAACATCTGCAGACTTACGTCTGTCAATTATAACAGCCCATCCTTTATTCTTTATACGTTTTATTCGAACTATGATGTTATTTATAACTTTTGTTGGGTCTTTTGATGGTGAACTTCTAGTTTCATACTTATATCCTATCCTTATTAGCTCTTTTAGAATAGTCTTCTTTACTTTCTGTTTTATGTTTGTATCGACTGTAGAGCCATTTGGTCTCGATAATATGTGAGATATTCTAAAATAAGTAGATAATAGAAAGTCTGGTAATACATCTCCTATGTATAATGTATTTCTCGATAATGATTTTCCGTTTGATGTGATTGACCAAGGTTTCTTTACTTCGTTTACGTTGTACTTCTTCAGTTTGAGTTCTTTTATTTTTCCTGCAAATTTTTTTATTGTTTTTTTTAATGCCTTTCCTTCTAGATATTCATGATCATAAAATTTGATAATTTTTTTATTGTTTACCATTTTACATATACCTCTCTTTCACCATAACTTTTTCCGTATACTTTATGTTCATACTTGAACTTATAACCTTCTTTTCCCTTAAGATAGAATTTTTCGGTTATTTTAAGATCATTTAACAAGTAAGATTTTACTTGTTCTTTTTTACCTTCTCTCCACATTTGAGGAATCTTAGTACCATCTTCAGTTTTGGACATTCCAAAGTTTCTTGTTGCTATGTCATTTAATGATACCCATCCTGCTTTGCCTGTAAATTTATCGAATTTGAGCATTGTGTCAAACGTTTTCATTTTTATCTTGAACATTATATCTTGAGAGAAATAATATTTCAATATTTCATAATCAAACTGAATTATGTTATGCCCAACTATTAGCTTAGATTTATCTAACTCAGATATTAAATTATCGATATTATTTTCTTCAAATGTTTTGTATTTACCATCTTGAAGAATTCCTAACTCAGCAATTTTAAGTTTTCTATAATTGTCTGGTCTTTTCCAACCACCTTCGAATTCTGTTATGAGATGTTGGGTTTCTATGTCTAAGTACACTATGTTTTCTGGTTTGATGTCTTCAAGCATTTAAATCACTACTACTCCTTTAACTGTAACATAATTCTCAAAGTTATCAAACTTATGTTTGTCTCCAAAATCTAACTCTATGACCATACATTGGACAATTAAATTCATAATTTCCTGTTGTGTCTATTCTATAACATACACATTAGTCAGTAGCCGTATATTCTTTTCCATTGGTAGTTGTAAATTTCATACTTAATCACTTTTGCTTTGTTTTCTATTATTAATCAATCTCAAGTTCATAATTACCTGAGAATCTTCCTCTTCCATAATTTGTTTTTGTAATTATTCTTAAATCAGTGTTTCCACAATTTGAACATTCCCTTACATTGTCATTCTCAGTATTACCGCACACTACACAAATTTTCATGTTTTATCACTTTCCTTTATTTTCTGCATACTCAATTGCTCTTTGTATTGATTTTATAAACTTTTTTGCTTCATCAGTTGTTATAGCCATACTTATTTCAATATGAACACAAGGTCGTGAAGCACATCCTCTTCTATACGATTCTATACAAGAATTACTATATTTACCAAAAGGTTTCCATTT
Source organism: Nanobdellota archaeon (assembly GCA_020056045.1). Classification (GTDB taxonomy): domain Archaea; phylum Nanobdellota; class Nanobdellia; order Pacearchaeales; family GW2011-AR1; genus ARS1285. The sequence continues at coordinate 10,434 of JAGVIM010000120.1, forward strand.
CATTTTGTTACTTTTCCTTGTTTTCTTCGTTGAGAAATATTATAAATCCACCATTCTTTGCTTTTTCACGTCTTATTTCTTTTCTTTTTAATAAAGACATTAGAGGATTCCAGTAAGACTCATTACGTGCACTTCTTTTATTTACAGTACCAATCTTTTTTGCGAGTTCTGTTTGTAACATTCCATTTGGATGATTCCTTAATTCTTTCCTTATATCTTCTTGAGACACCATCTCAATCACTTATTGCCTCTTTTTTATTATAGTTCTCCTTTTCACTAATTTTGGAAGTTCTGTTGTTTCAAGTTTATCTGATAATTTTATCATTGATGAAAGGTCTGATTTAATAAATGTTTCAGAATTTCTTGGTGATATTTCTTTGTTTTCTTCCTGAATTTGTGACGTTGTTTCATTTTTTTCTGTTGCTACGAAATTTTCGATTTCTCTGGAATCTGTGATTAAAGCTTTCAAACCTTCTTCATTATTAATATCACTATTTCCAACTAAGTCATCAATTGAAGGTTTTGGTAAATCGTTAAAAAGTTTTATATTTGATATTGTAGAAGTATTTTTTCCAACAATATTTGGTTTTTTGAATGACTTGAAACAATCTAAACATTTCCAGTCTTTACCATTGTATATTATTCTATCGTTTCCAGCACCACAGTAAGGACATGATCTTTTAATATTTAAGTCATTTGCATCAAGTACCAATGTCGGGTTTCCTTTTATATTTTTCATTTCTGCCATAGTTTATTTTCCTGTATATTTATTTGTTAGTTAAATTCTTTTTCCGATTTGTTGCCAACTTATTTTTCCACTAACCATAAATCCTGTTACTGCTCTTTTACATTCTGTGTAACATAGTAAAGAATTTCTTTTTAAACACGATGACATGCTTCTTACAGGAATTATTTCTCCTATCAACTTTTCGAATGATTCTATTTCTTCAAAAACTTTGAAAATACCAGAAGATTCTACTGGGGGATGTGTTAGTTTTGTGCATCCCTGTACCACTTTAAATCCTAATTCCATTTTAATTACTTTCCTTTACTTTAAATTCTACATCAATACTTCCCTCTTTAAGTTTTTTGTGTTTTTTTTCTTCTTCTTGAATTTTAGTTTGTTCTTTTATGCTTTCACTGATGGATAAAATAATTCCATCTAATGTATTTCTTAAGAAAATTTTAAGAATGTTAGGCATGTCTCAACTCGCAGGCATGTTTTTCACTTTTTCCTCGATCATTTTCTTTATTTCTGCGTATGTATATTTATTAAAGTTCTTTTTATGAAACATACACATTTCATCATTACAAGATGAGCAACTTTCAATACATCTACCACTACTGCTAATGTATTTATTTGGCAATGTTTTCCTCCAGTTCACTAAAATGTATTAGAAATTATATAAAGTGTTATTACGAGTCCCATTACTGTGCCTATTATTAATCCTTGTATATATGATTTAAGATGTTCAATCATGTCTTTCCTCCACTTACATGTTCTTTTTCTTTTTCATTCTTAATGACATCTTCGACCGTTTGAATAAAATCTGCTATTACTCTATTCTTAGATGATTTAAAATATTGTGCAACAAGTCCTTTACATCTTTATCAAATTAATTCCATTCTTGACTGCTTCAGATGCTATATCTTGTATTAACATTTTTCTGTGAATTTTATTAAAAATTTCATTTTGTTTATTTAAAATTAAAGAATATACATCTTTATCCAATGCTACTGTTGTATATTTTTTTTCTTTTATTACATTATCCATTGTATAATCACCCTTTGTAAATTTTTATAACCTTATAATACTGTATTATTTTATAAGTATATAAGCTTTGTGGTTTGTTATTACACTTTTAAAATATATTTATATAGAAAAGCCTTATATACTAAGCCGTCTATTATAGTATTAAACTATTAAAATTTAACCTATCGGGGTCAAGGGGTAGAGAAGTCCCCTCCCGAAAGGAAGGGGTAATGTCACGAGGTAAACTATGTCAATGATTAACGTTCCAGAAAGTGTGCATAAAATGATTGTAAAAAAACAATTAGAACTATATGAAATTAATGGGAAGAAAACAAACTTATCTGAAATAGCAGAAAAAGCAATAATAAGAGGAATAGATTTAATATAAAGGTCACTATATGACAAAACAAATATTAAACATTGAAATTGGAAAAAACTATCCTGCGTCATATGTGCTAAATGAAATAAGGAACTTTTCATCAAGGATTCAGATCGGACATGCTATAATAAAAGTTAATGGTGTTGACAAACATTTATATTCTTTCGATATTGATGAGAATAAACTCAAAAGTTTAAAGAACACTGAATTAAAGGTTCTGTCAATCATCAATCCATGTGAACAGAATTTTGCACATAAATTAATAATGTCTTCAGAGACACAAGAAAATCTCAAAAAGATAGAAGAAAATAAATCTTTATCTTATGCTTTCGATATGAATGATTTAATGCAAGCTGGATATAAATTTAAAGGAATGACATGTGCAGTAAATTGTTTCAATTGTGTATTCAAGAAAAATGAACTAACATTTATTGCTTCTAAATATAGTGAAGGAACAATAGATAGAAAACATTTTGTTAAAATATCATACAAACCAATAAACAATGAAAATATAAATAAAAAATGTGATATTTTGGAGGAAAAATAATATGGAACAACAAGAAAACAAGAACTGGTGGACTCAAAGAATACCCATAAGGGAGCTAAAAAATTTAGCGTATGAGTGGATATACGATGGAAACGAGGATGGAACAAAACTGTTGGAAAGCTTGTATGGGAAAAAAGGCATGCTTAATTTTGCAGAAGCCGGTGGGTGGAATTGTTCAGATGAGACTCGGCGAATTTTAACACTCGCAGGATACATAATTTTTAGTAGAGGTAAGTAAA
>JAGVIM010000015.1 GCA_020056045.1 Nanobdellota archaeon
AAGACTGGCTTTACTCTTGGAGGTAAAATAATCTAATGGGTTCAAAGAAAAACTCGAAGTTACGAATATAGTGAAGGAAATTTTAATGATAAAGATATTAAATGAAGATTGCTTAGTCGGAATTCCTTTATTAGAAAATTATTCTATCGATATTGTATGCACTTCACCACCATATAACATTGATTTAGGTAACAACAAGTACCACAAAAATCCCTACGACCTCTATCTCGATAACAGAGATCATCAACAATATATCTTATGGTTGAGAACTATATTTGAAAAATTATATACAAAAATTTCTATCGGAGGAAAAGTGTGTATTAATATAGGTGATGGAAAGAATGGAGCAGTTCCAACATCAAGTGATATAATTCAATTTATGAAAGAATTAAAATACATCCCATACACCCATATTATTTGGAATAAATCACAGGTTGGTAACAGAACTGCATGGGGTTCGTTTGGTTCTGCATCATGTCCATCTTTTCCAACACCTTTTGAACATATATTAGTGTTCTACAAAGAAAATAAGAAAATACAGAAAATGGTAGGAAAAACAGACTTAACAAAGAATGAGTTCATTGAATGGTCTTTAGCTTTGTGGGATTTTCCACCTGAAACAAGACAAAAGGAATTTGGACATCCTGCAATGTTTCCTGAAGAATTACCAAGAAGATGTATTAAAATGTTTTCATTTACAGATTCAACGGTTCTTGATCCATTTAGTGGAGCAGGAACGACTGCTGTTGTGTGCAAGAAATTAGGAAGAAACTTTATAGGATTCGAAACAAGCAAAACATACTGTGAAATTACAGAAGAAAGGTTAAAGTTTGCAAAAAAAGAAGAACTTTATGAGAAACTAATTGATATTAATGAAGTTATTGACTCAAACTACAAAGAACCTATAAAACAACTTAGAATAGAAGACTATCGATGACAATATTATATACAACAAAAAGAATAAAGTACACAAAATGGTCTAAGGAAAACTATTTCTTAGCAATTAAAAAAATAGTAAACAAATACTCTATAAAACTAGATTATGACATTGATATTTTAAAACAAAAAAGTCTAAAAGAACTTAGAAGCATGCATAGAGAATTAATGATACAATTAAGCATGGGTGTTAAAGGATGGTTGATTGAGAAATGATAGTTGACATTACAATTCCAGTAATAGCAGCATTAGTCATAATTATTATTTTTTACGTTATTGTCTATTTTATAGATAAGTACCAAGAAGATTACTTTTACAGTAAACATCCTGATATAAAGAGGTTTAAATGAAACTAAAAGTACTCGCATTTGACAGTGAAATGTTACCACAGAACTCTCAAATGCCTAATCCAGAAAAATGTCCCATAATGTTAATATCATTTTCGACTAATTATGACATTATGAATGGAAAGAGAAAAGTTATATTTGTTTTAAATCGAAGCAAAAATAATACTAACTTATCTGAAGGAATACAAGTAAGAGAAGAGTTTAATGATGTTATTGTCAGATTCAATGATGAAGGAAAAATGATAAGAGAATGGGAAACTTTAGTAAAAAAGTGTGATGTAATCACAGGATATAACATAGCTGGATTTGACATACCTTACATCTATGATAGGTCAAAAGCTTTACATGTTGGTCAATTAAAGATTGGACAATCTAATGAAAATTTATGGACTAAAAAACATCTTAGCAAAGGTAGAAGTGTCGTAAAAATTGATGGTATAAAAGGAAAAATACTTGAAGATGTTTTATATATACTTCGTAGAGATGATGCATCTAACACAATAAAAGCAGATTATAATCTTAAAAATCTTAAATTAGAAGTAACAGCTAAAGAAGTTCTTGGAAAAGAAAAAAAAGACTTTTCAATGGAAGAAATGATTGACTATTGGGAAAATGGAACAAACGAAGAGGAATTTATAAACTATTGCAGTGTAGATAGTGAACTTGCTCTTGAATTTATGACTAAATTCCGATTATTAGATAAATTTATTGGATTATCTCGTAGGTCTGGAAAGTTAATTCAAGATATAATAGATAGTCAAGGATTTGGCGGACTTGTAGAGAACTTGTTACAAAGAGAATTTGTAAAACTTGATAGAGTTATCCCGTGTAGAGGAAAAACTTATAGTTCACTTAGAAGAGATGAAGAAGATGACCTTAAAGGTGCATTTGTACTAAATCCAAAACTTGGAATTAGTGACAATGTTGTGATAGCAGATTATACATCACTTTATCCAACTTTGATGATAAAACATAATCTTTGTTATACAACTATCATTACAGACAACAAGATAGTAAATGATGAAACAATAATGAACATTATCAGAGATGAACAAGGAATAATAATTGGAAGGTTTGTAAAATCACATATACTAAAGGGAATTATTCCAACTATTCTTGAAAGTTTGACATTAGAAAGAAAAACCGCAAAGTTTGAAATGGTAAAACATGAAAAAGGGACACCTACATATCTAACATTAGATTCTGAACAGAACGCTACTAAAATATTAATGAATACTTTTTATGGATATACTGGAGAACAAGATGCGAAACTTTATTATTATGCAATAGCAGCTTCAGTAACAGGAACAGGTCAAAAACAGATAAAATATACAATAAAAATGATAGATGACACAATTGTCACAGATATAGATGGAAAACAATACAAAATGAAAATCATACAAGGTGACACTGACTCTATATATGTACAATTGATTCCATTAATTGCTGACTCAGTGCTAAACAGAGAAATATGTGTTAGAGTTGTCAGTAAAGAACTTGAAAAAATTAATATAACATTAGAAAAACCAATGAAAATTACATTTGAAGATTATGTAAAGAGAATTCTCATAACTGCTAAAAAGAGATACACAAAAATAATTGTTGATGAAAAAGGAAAAGAAACAGTATTAAGCAAGGGAATAGAAACAATAAGACGTGAATGGTGTGACTTTGCGTCTGATTCCTTAGAGAAAGCAATAAATATAATTCTATTCGAAGAAAAGGTTGATGTCGGAATAAAAAAGATGATAGATTTAATACAAAACGAAGCTGAAAAATTGAAAAAAGGACAAATAGACATTAGAAAATTAACATTATCAAAGCAATTAACTAAAGCAACCACATATTATAGCAATGATGCTGTACATGTAAAAGTTGCAATTTTAATGAAACAAAGAGGAAGACCAAGTGAAATTGGTGACAGAATTCAATACATCGTAGTAGATAACGGAAAAAAATTAATAGGAGATAGAGCAGAAGAAGCAGACCATGTCATAAGTGGGAAATGTCCATACAAAATAGACACTAACTACTACATCAACAATCAATTATATCCACCAGTTTTGCGAATGTTAAAAGTATTAGGTGTTGATAAAAATCAATTAACCAGAGATGAAAGACAACATTTGTTATCAGATTATAAATGAGACATTAACTACATGCGTATTGCTGACATAGAATTCATCAATTATAGTAATGCTGAAAAAACAGGCATTGGTTCAAAGTTAGTGTCAAACAACACACTAGTATTCTTTAATTTACATGGAATTAAAGATGAAGAACTAGAGGACATAGTAAACTATAAATCATTTATTCACAAAACATGGAAACAGGGAAAAGTAACAGAATATTTCGTATATAAATATGGATTTGGACAAAATTCTAAAGTTGTATATTGTCACGCAGGATTCTCACCAATATTAATTAGATACTTACAAAATCATTACGGATATCTTATCAATGGTAAAGAACTGTATAGAGCAAGAGAAATAGCACCACTACCAACAATGAAATATCAGTTGTGGGACTTTCAAAGAGATGCTAACCAAGCATGGGTCAATGCTGGATGCTTTGGTATCTTACAATGTCCAACAGCATCAGGAAAGAGTATCATAGGATGTGCTATTATCAAAAAGATGAATACTCGAACTATAATACTATGTCACACTTCAGATTTACTAATCAATGTCTGGTTTAATTACCTGGTCGAACAGTTTGGAGGTGAAATTAAAAGCAGAATAGGAATCATTGGAGGAAATTTAAGTAATAAAGATAGAAAACTAATGAGAATAACATCAGAAGGGTTCGATGAAAATATAAAAAAAGATATAGTTATAGCAACTTCTCAAAGTCTGCTTCGTGGTGATAAATTATCTAAATTAGGTGAAGAACATTTCGGATTGATGATAATTGATGAAATCCATCATTACGCAGCTGAACAATTTAAGAAAGTATCAAGTGTAATAAGAGCTGTATATCGTTTAGGATTAAGTGCAACAATTCACAGACCAGACGGACTTTCTCCAATATTTCATGCTCTTCTTGGAGATGTAAGATATAGAGTAGGAATCAAGGAATTAGTAAGAAAAGGACTATTAGTCGAACCAATTTTTTATTCTATTATAATTAATGATGAACTTGCATGCAACAAAATTAGAAATTGTAGGTACAAACTATTAGAATACAGTAGATATGTAAAGAAAGTATCTGGAAGTTCTGAACTAAAGTTTAGATACATTTTAGGATTATGTGAATCTCTTAAATCAAAAGGAAGAAAATTTATGTTATATACAGACTTTGTAAACAAACAGACAAATGTAGATGAAGATGGAACTTTCACAATAAATGATGAAAATGTGTTCACGAGAGATGAATATGTAAAAAAACTAAAAGAACTAAAAATCAAAGTAGTAGGAGTATCTTCTGAAATGAGTGGTCTCGAACGTCAATTTATATTTAATAAACTCGGAACAGGAGAGATAGATGGAATAGTCTTTGGTTCTTTAGGAAACGAAGGAATCAATATTCCTGCAATTAACGCTATTATCATGGCAAACGCAACAGCATCTACAATAAGATTTCCTCAGCGTGTAGGAAGAGGAATGAGAATATACAAAGGAAAAAAGAACTGTTATGTATACGAAGTTATCCTCAACACAACAAAAGAATTACAATGGAGTACAGACAACTTTTTAGAATACGAAGAACAAGGATTCACTAAGGAAAGAGTTTTCGTAAATAATGATGGATACTTAATCAAAAAAGAAATCAAAGAAATAAAATCATAAAATGGAAATAACTAATGTTCAAAGAATACAAAATAGAATCGATAATGATTCCTGAGAATTATGTAGTTATAACTACAAATGGAGAAAATTTTACGAAAATAATCAAAGAGAACTACACCAAAAAATCAAAGGCAATAATATATAATATGAATAGATTTAAATACCTAGTAGATGCAAACTCAAACATTGTAATACAAACAGAAAGCTAATGACATTAGAAGACATGTTAGATAAAGTTTATAATTGCGATGTTATGGAATTACTAAAACAAATTCCAGACAAATCAATAGACTTAGTGTATTCAGATGCTGATTATAATGTAAATTGTAAATATGGTGTAAACAGAGATAAATCATATACCAAGCCATTTAATGAATATATTGAATGGTACATTAAATTGGCACAAGAATGTAGGAGAGTTGTGAAGGATAATGGAAATATGCTTTGGATAAATTATCCAAGACAAAATGCATACTTAAGAATATATCTTGACAGAGTATGTCACGATGTACGTGATTATGTGTGGATTTATAGAACTGTGCAAGGATCAAGTAAAAATATATTTACTCCATCTCATAGAAGCATATTACATACAAGACCTACAGAAAACAGTAAATGGTACAATGAAAAAGTACATCAACCATACAAAAGTTTAAAAGACAAACGAATACAAAAACAGATTTCATCGGGAAAGGAAGGGGCGCATCAACATTCATGGTTCTACTTTAACCTCGTCAATAATGAAAGTAAAGAAAAAACTATACACTCATGTCAAATACCACAACAATTGTTCACAATGTTACTCAAAGTTTCAACCATGAAACACGACAACGTATTAGTTTTGTTTGGAGGTTCTGGAGGAGAATTAGAAATATGTAAATTGTTAGAAAGACACTACATCTCAGCAGAAATAGATAAAGACTACTACAACATGATAGTTGAAAGATTAAAATCTGGTATAATTGATGGAAAATACAGACCATATGGAGATACAGTTCAATGTGCTGACAAAAAAGAAATAACAACAAAAGAAAAATCATTATCAGAATATTAAATAAAATATAGGAGAAGATACAAATATGACAGAAAAAAAAGAAACATTAGATGGCATAGAAAAATTAGATCCCTTTTTTGCTGAAATAGCTAAATATGAAAAACAAGATAAAAAAGAAAGTAAGGAGAATGAATTTACAGGAAAAGGTGCAAACCTCAAACTTGAGGAAAAATGGAACGTAAAAATGCAGTTTGGAACATTATTCTTCACTGAACTTTTTGCGTTTCTAAGTGAATTGGGAACTTCCACAATTCTAAGATTAAATAAACGAGGTATCAAGATATATGTCCTTGACAAGGAGGGAACACATGCATCTTACATCTTAATTGACAGAACAGAGATGTCAGAATTTATAAATACTGATAATGTTGGTATAAGTGAAACCCCAGAAAATACAGAAAAACTTACAGACACAGATAAGGAAACTGTAATATTTACAGAATTTGAATTAGATGAAATGACACTAAATGAAAAATATCCAACTGATGTATACTTTGACACTAAAGAAAAGAATACAATGTATATAGTTAATGAAAAAACTATTGAATCAAGAAGACTCAAATCAATGGATAATAAAGATGATCCGACAATTGGGACTTATTTAAGATATTATGAAAAATTAATGAAATGGCTAAAAGATGAAGAAAGTTTCATAATGAGCATTAGTTATGTGTCATTTGGAAATATATTAAAGGGTCTTGAAAAGAAAAAGAGTAAAAAAGATAAGACAATATCTAATTATGCTAAAATAGAATTTAGAAAAAATGAAATCGAGTTCAAAATAGAAAATGAGATTAAGTCATCAATATTTAAGATGCACGGTGATGACATAGCAACGTCAGGGACACGCAACGCATCTTTTTTAATGCAATTAAGTCAACTAACTAAACTCGCAAAACTCAAAACGAGAAATAATGTGACATTACATATAAATGAAAAGTTACCGTTAATAGCAGAAACTAAATTTGGAGCAGGAAAGATACATTTTTACTATATAATGTCACCGAGATCCGAGAGCAAAGAATAAGTAAATAATAAAGAAAATAATGAAAAACAAACTAACAACGAATAAAATGTCTGAAGAAACTATATGGACTACTGTGTTGTCACGAGAACGATTAGAGGAAGTAGTGCAGTGGCATAAGGAGCAAGAACGGAAAGAACATCTTGAAAAAATAGGAGCAACGAAATGATGAAAGAGATATATTCAGGACAAAAATAACAGTATCTCAAAAATGTGAACGTGGTAATTATAATAAAATCTTTGAGTAACTTATATGAAATTATTAGGGAACGTGAATCAGTGTTTATATCAGTTCCAGAATATGACATATTGTGTAATATATGTAATAAAAAAATTAAACATATAAAGGATGGTGAAATAGGAGATCACATTGAAAAGTGTTCAAATCGTGTATTGGGATATAATATACTTAATGAAAAAATAACAATTAGTGACAAAATATACTTTATAAAATCAAGGAAATAACAACATGAAGCGTGAAGATTTTAATAAAAACATAAAAGAAAAAATGCTATTTGAAGGTCCAAGTGGTTCTGGAAAAACGAATTTAAGTCTTAAAATCGCCAAAATATACACAATGAATAATAAGAAAGTATTATATATTGACCCAGAATATGGAACAGACAGAGACTTAGAAAAA
>JAGVIM010000163.1 GCA_020056045.1 Nanobdellota archaeon
ATCATTACCCCAAAAATCCTGAGAGAACTCCACATAAGTCGCCGAAGTCGTTGACTGAACAACACCCCATGGAACGCCATTCTTATATATCCTACCATACGCAACCATAGCTACACCTGAGGTGATTTTCATTTCAAAAGTAATCCTCATACTTCCATAATAACGTTGATTTAACGTAATAGTTTTCTTCTTGACATAAACCGTACCAGACTGCGTCACTTCACCATAATGTGCATTCTGTACCCAAGTAGACACCGCTTTATATGTATTACTAATATCAATCCTCAAATCAGAACTCATACCCACTACGCCACCCGCAACATTTCGTTTTGCCGTAGTTATGTGTTTACTATCATCATGTTGCCTAACTTTGCCACCGAAGCGGGGAGTATGTAGTATTTTCATTGCTTATCAACCTCAATTATATTGTCTATAATTTTTTTATTATATATGACAACTTGATTTCCACCAAAATTTAAACTATCTGTTAAAAGTATTACTCCATCATAACCTTCAGATATTATTTTATTTTTAAGTTCATTTCCACTTGGAAATTCATTAAATTCTTCAGTTGTCATTTGATCTAAGTTAAATCCTTTTAGCTTTGTTTTCAGTGGTATTTTGTATGTTTTTACGGATTCTATATCTGGTTCTTCATGTACAGTACTATGTGGATTAGTTGTCATATTAACAACTTCATCTTTATATAAACCTAAATATAATCCATCTCCCCATACAGTTTTTCCTTTATATGTAGGATGTGTTTTTTCTGTTCTATATACTATTAATTCTTCATTTAGTCCTTCTTTTGAAACATTCTTAATTATTAATTCTGATAAATTATCAATTTTATGTTCTATTCTACCAAGTTTACTATTTATAGTTTCTTGTATTTTATTTATATTATAATCTCCTTTTTATTAGTTTTTCTTTTAAATCATTTACGTAAGGGTCAATATTATCTGGGAGACAGTATTTGAGCTGACCACAATTATTACATATTGGAATATTTTTTCTTTCACTGTTGAGATTCAGGAGTTGATAATGATATAATAAAGTTCCATTCCATATTTCTTTTAAGCTTTGATTTCTTACATCTCCAATTATCAGTTTGTGTTGCCAATCAAGACATCATATATTCCTCCTCTAATACATCTTACTAATTTTGTTTCTGAATGTGGTGGAAACTGAAAGTGTAGTCCTCTTATTGTGTTTTTATGTTTAGAGAAAGACTGATTTTCTTGAACCCATTTTATTTCAGTATTATGTTCTGAGAAAATTTTGTCATTAAAAATTCTTGCAAAATTTCCTCTTTTATCTGAAACAGTTTCTAACTGAATCTCATATACACCTTTGATGTCAAGTTCTTTTATTATCATTTGTGTCTCTGTTTAATATCTAACCAATCTAATTTTTCACTATGTATAGTTCTTTTTCTATAAAGTTCGTTTAGATTGATTTCATCTTTTGGAGTGTTCAGAGTTTCCCAGAAACCTTCATGTTTATATGAACCAAGTTCTCTAATACTTGCTAATTCTGTCAACACATCTTTTTCTAATTCTTGATTTTTGTTTAAGTCTATATAATCAAATATTTTTTTATTGAAAACGAAGAATCCACCATTTATATACTCTTTCATCTTTGGTTTTTCTTCGAAATGTGTTATGTTTCCATCTCCATTAAAAATTAAAAATCCAAATTGACTTATTGGTCTAACTACAGTCAGAGTTGCTATATTCTTAAATGTAGAAGATTTAGGATTACGAGTTAAGTGTTCTATCAGTAATTCATTCAAGTTCACATTTGCTAATCCATCAGCATAAGTACAGAAGAAATTTTCATCTTCTTTTGGGATATACTTTTCAATTAACTTTAATCTTTTAGCCGTGTGAGATTCTTGACCAGTATCAATAAATACTATTGAATAGTTATGTTCTATTTTTGAGAAATAATTAATAATATCTTCTTGTCTCCAACCAAGACAAATTATAAAGTCATTAAATCCTTGTTGTTTATAAATGTCTAAAAGATGACAAAGTATTGGCTTATCTCCTATCCTAGCTAATGATTTAGGTTTATCTACATCATATCTGACTCCTTTTCCTCCTGCTAATATTACTACTTTCATTTATACCTCTTTATCAAACCATTTCTTATAGTTTGCACATGTTTTACCTAAACCATAATATATATTATATTTAGGTTTCCAACCTGTTGCATTTATTAATTTAGATGAGTCCAAATATTGTTCTGGAATTTCCTTAAATACAATGTCTTTTTTCTTAAATTCTATAATTTTATTACAATGACACATTTCTAAAAAGTATTTTACGATCTCTTCTGTAGTGTGTTTGTGACCAGACGAAATGTTATAAGCTTCACCTTTTGTCTTGTCTATATTTTTCATTAAAAGTTCTATTGCAGAAACTGTATCTTCTACATAATTATATTCTCTAATGTAGTGATATGAACCTTTATTTAAAATTATTGGATTGTCTTTTTCTTTACAATATAAGCACGATTTAGCTAATGATGGAATTAATCTTGTCCAATTAAAATCAAGTCCGTATGTATTTGCTGGTCGTCCTACGACTATTGGTAAGTTGTAATTGTATGCATAGGAACGTGCAAGAATGTCTTCACATGCTTTGCTTGCAGAATAAATATCTAATCCATTTAGAGGTAAATCTTCAGTATAAGGCAGATTTTCTGAAATTCCATAAGATTTATCTGTACTCATCACAAAAGTTGGAATTTCTTTATCCATTGTGTAAATAACTGACCGTATAGGTTCTAAGACATTCAAAGTTCCAAATACGTTTGTTGTAATGGTAGGAACTGGACATTTAGAAGCAGTTTGAACTATTGCCTGTGCTGCAAGATGATATACTTGATCTATATCATGTTTATATAAAATTTCTTCTATTATATTGTAGTTATTTACATACTCGTGGCAATCATTTACACTTCCACAAATTAGATTTATATTAGATACACTATCTAAACTTAATGCATTAAACACAGATTCGTGCTTAATGGAACGAGTTAATCCATAAATTATGTTATTCTTATCTTTGGCAAGATGATGTGCTAAGTGAGAACCTATAAATCCTGTTGCTCCTGTTATTAGTATGTTTGTCATTTGTTTATTCCTTTATTTCATAATAATCATATATTCTATCAGTATAGATAGGATAAGGTGGAACATCATCTAATATTTGAACATCATCATTCCTAAACATTTTAAGTTTTTTATACGTAAACGTTGGAATTTTTGTCATTTATGTATCTAATCCTTTGTCTAAATATTCAAAGCTTTTTCTGAATACATCTACCAACTTTTCTTTTTTGAGTCTTCCAGATTTTATTATTTCAACATAATTTTTAACTCCACCAGGATCTCCAGCACGACCTAATATTTGATTATAAGTGTTTTCGACAAATTCTCTTATTTCATCATCACTTTCAGTAATTGTGTCACTTTTAGATATTGTTTTATTCCATTCTATAACTTCTGGATCACAACTTACCTTTTTTAGTAATTCAATATTTCTTTTGTCGCTATCATTTAGTTCATTAGGAACTTTATTTTCACTAATTTCACAAGATATTTTTGAACTAATGTCTGTTTTTGGAGTATTTGATGAATTAGATAAGGACACGAGTTCCTTACACAAACTATCACTATATCCTCGTCTCCATGCGGAATCAAAAACTAAAGTTTCATCCTTCTTTTTTGATCGTGGTACCGCATTTATTATACCATCTTTAGTTACTACGGTCTTTATTGTTTGGACTATATTCTTTAACTCATTCTCATGAAGAATTTTGTAATATGAATAAAATGACCGAAGTTCAGAATCAGTATGCCTGTCATTGTCATCTTTATGATCTACAAAAAACTGTAATATATCAAAATGTATATTACCTATTTTCATAGCTTTTTCCATCTTTTCCCAAGTATCAAAACCATATTTATCTGTTATGGAACGCATGTCTTTCCATTTTTGAGAAAATTCCTGAACTCCTCCACCACCTATAAACCAGTTTCTACAACCATGCGAATGTAAATCCGCATTCGTTTTTATATGATCGTAGTAATAATCCTTTGGAGCTTGCATTATCTTCAAACTAGAACCATGTAATGTGTGATGAACTTTTCCTTGATACTCTAATTTGGTTTGATATTTTACGAGTAATTCTTTATAATAATTTCCTATACTCTGTGATATTATTTCGTCTTTAGAAATCTCTTCTAATGGTCTTGGAATAAATGTAAATGGACTTGGAGTTCCTTCACCTTTTATAAATATATCGTGAGCATTTATCGTGCAAATTGTAGAATTTTGTATCTCAGCTTTAGTAATTAAAGTTTTTAGATGTTCTAATAAATAAAGTGATGGAAATTCATCAATGTCAGACACTAACATCCAAGTATTATTTTTTGTGTACCCACAAGATTCTCCTTTTTCTCTTATTATATCCCCAGTTTTTTGAATATATTGGTTACGTTTATAACTAAAGTCTTCTTTCCAATCTACATAATGTAAAGTTGCACCTAAATCATCAAATTCAGATTTTACTTGTGCAATCACAGATTGATTATGCACAACAACTATTTCATCAACATAAGGTTTAACCCTATATGAATTTGGTAATGCTTCTTCTGGAAACTGACAAATTGTACAGTAAAATATTTTAACATCATTCATTTAATTTATCTCTTTATTAATATTTAGAATTTACTTTTCTATTTCCTCATACTTATTTCATGTTGAATGTCATCCAACAATTTTTTTATACTTGTATTATTCATTTTATCTACATACTCTTTACTTCCTTTCAATATTCCAGGAAGTTGATTCAATGCAATACTTTTAATAACAGGATTTATTTCTTTGTCATTTCTAAAGCATGCATCGACAAACACAAAAAGTTTGTTTATTATATTTTTCGCTATTTGTGAATCTTTAGAAATTTTTGATGATTCAATCCTAAAATTTAGATCATTCAACATTTTTTATCTTTCTATATACACTATTCAGTAAAACTAATCCTGTTGGTCCTAATAAAAATCCAAAAAGAAAATGTAAAACAATAATTAGTTTCATTACTTCACTCCATTATTTTTTCATTTTGGTGAAATCAAATTTAAGTTGAGGTTTGCCTTTTTCAAATATATCTGCTCCTTTACTAGTGCCACAGAATGGACATGCATTAAGTTTCTTACCTTCAGAAGGTTTCTTTAGTGGAAATCCACAATTTCTACATGCATGATCTGCACTTTTGGATACCATTACGAATTCTTCACCACATTTATCTCCAGTGCACTTAAGAGTTAGTCCATTGCCAATGACTTTGTGTACATGACCAACTCCACACGTTGGACAGTCTACTTTATCATGAACTTCTTTCATTTCTTCTTTTAATTTTTCTCTATCTTTCACTATTTTTTCTACAGTTTTCTCTCTTATTTTCCTTATTATTTCTTCTATCTTTTTTTCCCTTGGTTTCTCTCCCTCTTTCGTTAATTTTTCCGAAATTTCATTTAGCTTATCTCCCAAAGGTGATACTTTCTCTTCGATCAATCTTGCAATTTCTTCTTCTGGTGTTTTTGTTATAGGTTTCATATTTTTTCTCCTTGATTACTTATGGCTTCATCTTTATTTATAGTTTCATTATTCACAACTTCTGGAATTTCTTCTTTCATAGTTTCATTTTTCACAACTTCTTTTTTTCTGATAAATTGCTTACGAATAATTCTTTTATATGGAATTTTCATTTTTGGTTCTGTTTTTGGAATGCTATCATCTAATTGTGGTGTTGTAATTATCTCACTTTCTTTTTTCTTATCAATTTCTGAATCTAATGTCCTAAAATGAGAACTACCATTTTCTTCGATTACTTGTTCTAAA
>JAGVIM010000130.1 GCA_020056045.1 Nanobdellota archaeon
AATTATATAAATCAAAAATTCTTCTTTATTATTATGGAAAAGTGGTTAGATAATAATTCAAAACTTTATAAATTGGCCATATTTTCTATTATTTTTTTGGTTCTAATTATTATTGTAACTCTTATTAGTTTTTATTTTATTGCAAGGAGTAATTCTCATAAATTTGATTTAACAGAGGTATTATCCAAACAAGATAATATTACAGGAAAAAATGCCCTTCAACTTATTGCTTCTTCTGACTTGGAAGGTTTAACTAGGGCAGGAATAAGTTCTGAAGAAGCTAATTTTATTAGGGGTAAAATAGAAAACAAAGAACTTAGTGATTTTATTGAGGCAGGAGCAAATGAAAAAGATCTTTCTTTAATTTTAAGTTCGGGTTTAGAAAAGGGAAATTTTAATGACATTAATCTTCCTAAAAATCTTAGTTTATACCCTGATATGATTAATTGTTCTGATCCCGATTATCTTCCTCAATCTCCTATTTCCTATGATTCTAGAAAGGTTGATTCTCTTTTAATTATATTAAATGAAGATGCAGATAAAAAAAGTGATATAGATCTATCTAACTATTTTAATGAGTATTTTAAAAAAAATAATTTTGGGATTAAAGAAATAGGATTTTTACCAATAGAGATTAAGTCTAAGGAGACACATTCTTCAGATATCCAATATAAGTTTTTTGTTCTTAAGGTTTATTATACTCAATTAGTTAATATAACTATTAAAAAAAATATTCAAGAAAGATTAAAAAAAATATTAGATGAAAGCAAGATAAAATACGTTTCTAAAATAGACTATTTTTGGGATAGTTCTTGGCAGTGTGTTTTTGCAGGATGCAATATGTTTAATTTAGATGCTTGTAATTTGAAATGCAAACTCTCTGAAGATTGCAGGTCTGTTGGGGTTTATTGTTTAAACAATGAGGAAAGTATAAGATTAAATAATTTTTTCCTCTATGGTCCAAATGATACTCTTGCAAGCGCTATTGATTCGATGGGGAATTGTATTTGTAAAAATAATTTATGTTCTTTTAACGAGTCTGGGAAAGATTTTTGTAAAGATAATTATGCTTTGCAAATACAAAGTAAGAGCTTTAATCTTGCAGATAGAAGTTTAAAATTAACTCTATTAAATAAGGGTGTTGTAACTGTGACAGGAGTAGATCTTAATCCTGAAATAGAATCTGAACAGGATATTAATGGTCAGAAAATAAAAGGTATTAGTAACGGGGCGATTTATCCACTGCAGGGTGAAATTTTACCTCAAGAATCTAAAGAGTTTATTTTAACTATTGTAGATAGTAATGTTGTTAATGTCGGTAAGGTAAGCATTGTAAGTGCTTTAATCAAGAAAGATGGGAAAACCTATATGTGTATAAATAATGAACATTTAGGTTTTTAAAAAAGATAGATAATAATTGTTGGAATTAATAGGCAACCCATTAAAGAGGTTCTTTTTACCCCTAACAGAATACAAGAAATTCCTAGGGTTGTTGAAGTTATATAAATTATTAATCCCATTATTCCAGAGAATATTATGATAACTGTTGTTAGGAAGATAAGAATTATCATAGAAAGTTTTGTATAGGATATTTTTGTTATTATTTTTGAGAAATATTTTGCAATTATTGTTGAGATTATAAAAGAAATTGTTGCTGATATGACTATTGTAAGTATTATTAATAATAAATCTGAACTGGAAAGAGTTTGAATTAGTTTTGAAATTGCAACTGCACTTCCTGTTCTTGATTTATTTATTGAATAGAGAATTATAAATGAAAGAGACATTACTAAGGTATTTACAATTCCAACTAAAATAAGAAATTCTTTTCTATCTAATTCTCCTATGATATAGGAACCTATTGTTGAAGCCTGGTTGCTTCCTAAGGAAGGAAGAAAAGAACAAATAGGGGAAGCTATTAATGAAGCTGAAATTGATTTTATTAAAGAATATTTTCTTAAATTTCCTATAATCTTTTTTATTTTTGTTATTTGTTGAAATGGAATTGTTTGTTTTTTTGTTATAGATGTTATTAAAGAAGAAGATCCAAATAATCCTGTTAATAAGGGTAAAAGCGGATCATTTAGATTTAAATTTAGACTTGCATAGCCCAAAATTCCTGAGAATAAAATTATAATTAGAGTTAAGATTTTTCTTTCTTTTTCAAAAAAGACCATTATAAGAATTATTAAAATTAGAATTAGGGGAATTATTCTTTGAATATATGGATAGATTATTGGAAGAAGATAAATAAAAATGGGAATTAGAGGTAAAAGAAGTATTATTCCAATTAATGCTCCTAAAACTGATAGAATAACTGCTTCATATCCTTGGCCATTAATTAACATTTCATGTCCTGGAAGAATTGAAAGAGAAGTATCTTCATCAGGAGCTCCTAAAAATATTGTTGGAATAAAATCAATGAAAATATGAGTTATGGATAAAGATACAATAAAAATTATTAGGGCGATGGGTGGAAAAAAAGGTAGAAGCAAGGCTGAAATAGTCAAGAGAAAAAATGCAACAAGGTTTATATGGATGCCAGGGATAAGGCCAGTTATTGTGCCGATTGTAATGCCCAAAACCAATGCTAAGGCTAATTCAAGTATCATTTTATATTCGAGAATTGAAGATTAATAAGTTTTTATATTTTATAATGATAAAATCATTACAAATTAAAGATAAATTTTTAAAGTAGATTTTCTTAAATACCTTATGAAAAAAGAGATAATGATTATTAGTATATTTGTATTTATAATTAGTTTATTTGCAATTGGCTTTGTTTATGCTAATTGTGATGTTACTGATACCTCTCTTTGTAGTAAATCTTGTCAGGTTAATGGTGATTGTAAGTTAACTTCATGTAATTGTCTAAATAAAAATGAGTTAGTGACTAATGTTAATAATCTTGCTTTATTGTGTGTTGATATGGGGGCTTGTGTTTGTGAAAATGGTAAATGCAAGGGTTCTAAAGAAGTAGGGCAAGCAGTTTGTGGAAATGGTGTTTGTGAATTAGGGGAAGATGTTAAAAATATATGTCCTACTTGTCAAGATTCTGAAGATTGCCCCTGTCGAATGAATTGTCCACAGGATTGTGATAAAACTGTCATGTGTTATTACGATGAATGCAAAGTTTATCCCTGCCCTAAGGGGGCTGTTAAATTGGTTGAGCTTTCTTGTTCTGATCCAAAATGCAATACGGGGTCTTGTGTAAATGATTCTAATAATCAAGTCGGTAATGATACAGATTCGCACGGATGCATTGGTTCTGCTGGATATTCTTGGTGTGAGGAAAAGCAAAAATGTTTAAGAAGTTTGGGGGAGAATTGCTTAGATATTAAACTTCCTGGAGAAGGTAAGGTAAAAATTCTTCCTGAAGCTGCATCACAAAGAGCAAGAGAAATGCTTGGAGAATTAGGATTTAATGTTACATTAAAAGAAGTTGGAAATGGTAATCAAACTAAATCTTATTATAAGGTTTCTGGAGAGAAAGAAGGAAAAATGTTGGGTTTATTTAAAATTAAAGGAAAAGTTTCTGTGGATGTTGATGCTGAGACTGGAGAAGTTATAAAAGTACATAAACCTTGGTGGGCTTTTTTAGCTTCTGGAATTTAATCTTATCTACCCTGTTTTTTATTTCAATACATTCGGTTGCTGATTTAATGTCTAACTATTATTTTTTGTAATAATTTTTCATAAAATTCATTTGCAATTGGGGTTTTAGTTCTTAGATGCTTGTGATTGTTCCCATTATTATACCTAAAAAAAAGAGCAATAATTATTTCTATTAGCATAATCTTATTAGGAGATATTGGTTTTATTCTTTTCTGTAATTTTTTAATGAGAATCAAAAAGACTTAAAAAGAAGGTTTGTTTATTTTATATTGATTATGGAAGTAGAGAAATTTAAAAGAGGGTGGAATCTTTATCATTACTATTTGACAATTCCTGTACTTTTTTTATTTATAGTTATTAATTATTATTCCAGGAATTTTAAAGTTAATTTTGAAAATATTGGTCTAATGATATCAGTTCTTTCTTTTTTATTTGGTTTTTTAGTTAATATTAATTTTTCAATGATACTTTCCAGAGTTAATTCTTTAAAAACAGATCTTGCTGCAGAAACTGGAAGATTAATTACTCTTTTTTATTTATCTCAAAGATTAGGAAATAAATTTCATGAAAGAGTTAAGGAATTAATAGACGAATATACAATTAATACTTTAAGAGATTATACTAATTACCCTGTTGGAAGAGATGTTTTTTATAAAATGACTAATGAACTAGAGGCTATGGAAATGAAAACTGATTTTCAGAGAATGATTGCAGGTTCTTTTGTTTCTAATTTGGGTGATTGGGAACAAATAAGAGAAAGACTTGAATATTTAACTGGGAAAAGAAATGAATGGGCTTTAAAATTTTCAGCATTTTTATTAGGAATTATTTTAATTGGGCTTTTATTTTTGAATAGGGGAGATACTTTTACAAACATGCTTTTTATTATCCTGTCTACTACAATTGTTTTTATATTTTTAATAATTGAAGATTACGATGACTTAAGGATGGGGGATTATATCATAAATATAAGTAATTCTGAACAGATTTTTGATTTAATTGGAAAAGATAGATATTATCCTCAAGATATTTTATCCAGGGTAAAATTAGAGTCTGGAAGAAATTATAGAATAGGTGTTTATGGTTCAAAGTTGAAAAAAGAAAAGATTTTTGACTTAAGATATAATCCTGCATTTAAATCAAAAGTTAAGGGAATTGTTGGTAAGTCTGAAAATAATATTTAATTCAATAAGGTTTATATATTCTTAGATATATATTTTATAAAGATGGTAAATAAAGTAATTTTTGATTATCTTAACCAATATTCTGGAAAATATGGGCTTTCTGAAGTAAAGAAAAAAATTCTTTCTTCAGGTTATAGTCAAGAAGAAGTTGATGAGGCAATAAGGGTTCTAGGTCTAGTTGATGAAGATAATTCTTCAAATAATAATTCTTTTGAGGATAACCCTAACTTTAACAAGTTAGTTGTTCAGGATTTTTCTTCACCTGAGAAAGGAATTAGGTGGATGAGGCTCGCCGGAATTTTTGGAATTGTTCTCATTATATTAAGTTTATTCTTGTTTATTTTATTTTTTTTCATTCAATCAAGTGGTTCTGAAAATGGTTCTGTTATTTTTGGTATTATTTTTTTATTGATTCTTTTTGTAATGATTATTTTAGGGTTGTTTTTTTTATATGGATTTGTTAAAATGGGTAAGGCTACTAGTTCAAAACTTTTAAGTTTTGCTGCTAAGTCTTTGATGGTTATTATTATTTTTTTAGTTGTAGTTAATATTATAATAGGTTTAATTGTATTTTTTTGGGTAGGTAGTTTTATTAATGCTAGTAAAGATTTAGGAAATGCGGCGGCTAATCCAATCGATTATCAGATTCAACCTTTAGAAAATTTAAACACTCAGTCTATTTTAGATATGTTAGGGATGTCTACTATTGGATTAGGGTCTACATTGGGAACTGAGTTTTTTATTCTTGCAGCAGTTGCGCTTTTATTTATCTTATTTATTATTATTGTGATGTTTTTATTTTTTATAGGGTTAATTAGGGTTGGAAAGCAGGTTAAATTTGCAAAACCTGCAGGAATTTTTGGAATTCTTTGGTTATTATTTTTTATTATTTCCCCTATTGTTTTTATTGTTTTTATTTCATTTGACCCCCTTTTACTTATTTCAAGTCCTGAGATTTTTTTAATCATTGGTACTTCCTTAGGTATTGTTTTTAGTATTTTATCTTTGATTATGGTTTTGCTTGAGTCTTTGGCTTTATTTAATTGTTCAGCTAAGTTTGAGGGTCATTGAAATTATTTTTTCTGAATTTATTTGAAGTTTATTTTTATATTCCTGAACTTTTCCCATTACAAGGAGGGTTTGATCTTTTTGAAATATTTTCTTGTTTTTAGAAAAAATTTGAATTGATCCTGTTGAATCCCTTATTGTTATTATCTGAAAGTCCTTTTGATTATTAATAGAAGTTATTTTTCCAATTACTTTTACTTTTTTATATAGAAAATCTTCATTAATGATCTTTATATTAATTTTTTTAGGAGAAAAGGTTAAAGATAGAATTAGGAGGAGAGTTATTCCAATTATTGATATTGTTAAGCAAATAATAAGAAAAATTTTCATTAAGTTAAAAAGATATTTGAGTATATAATTTTTAGTACTCTTGGTAACAGTTTTTATTCAGAGTTAAAAAGAAAAATCCTTACCTAA
>JAGVIM010000091.1 GCA_020056045.1 Nanobdellota archaeon
AGTGTTAATCATACAAATTATGCTTTAGTATTTTCTTCAAATATCGGAGGAAGTGAACAAAAAATAAGTGGAGGAAGTCCTCAGAATTTACTTCTTTCTAATTATTTTTATGATTATGATTCAATAGATTATTTATATAATCAGACTGTTGCATTTAATTATAGTAGTTTAACTCCGGGTTGTGCAATAGGTGTTGCTTTTAGTAATTGGACTAATGGGATACTTCCAAGTCTTAATTTTACTTCAACAACTGATACCAGTTGTAATTTTAGTATAGATGCTGGAGAATATAATCAATCAAATCCCACTCAAATTATTAATGCTGTTTCTAGTAATAATTTTACAGTAGAAATGATTGTTACAACCACTGTTGTTACTACTACTACTTCTTCAGGAGGATCTTCAACAATTACAACCCCTATTTCAATTAAAATTATAACTCCTGGACCGATTTCTGCTTATTCAAATCAGAAAATTACTGTTCCAATTAAAATAGAAAATACTGGAAAAAGAACTTTTTATGGTATTAATTTAAAATCTTTAGGATTTAAAGACGGGGAGTTAAATAATTTTGTTGATGTTTCTCTTGATAAAACATCTATTGTTTCTTTAGCTCCAAAAGCTGTTGAAGATCTTATTATGACTATTAATATTAAATCAAATGTAAGTGGAAATTATGAAATTTTAATAAATGCTACCTCTACTAATCCTAAATATAGTGATTGGGGTAAACTTTATATTAATCTTCAAAAGTCAAATGAGAGTGATGTAAAAAAATATTTGGTTTTTACTGAAGAATATCTTGTAGATAATCCTCAATGTTTAGAATTAAAAGAGTATGTTAAAGAAGCTTATGTTTATTTTGACAAGGGAGATTATGGAAATGCAAGAGTAAAAGCAGAGCAGGCCATAAGTGCATGCAAGGAATTTGTTTCGCAAGAAAAAGATATTCCTAAAATTAAATTTTCTGGCAGTAATTTTAATTTTTATTTAATGGTGGCTATTGCAGGATCTTTTGTTTTAGGACTTGGATATTATTTAATAAAAAGAAATAGGATAAAAAGAGGCAAGGTAATTAAGGTATATGGCTATTCATAGTAAAAAATAAAATTATTGTTTTTTAATAATAGTAGCTTTATCTTTTTTACTCAGCCTCACTAAATTCATATGGGAATATAGGGGTATAAATTTGAAGAATTTGATGATTAGAAATATTTAAGAATGCTGTTTTGTTATATATAATAATATATACATAAAAAGAAGTTAATAAAAAATTATTAGAATAATAAAAAGGTAAAAAATGAGTGATCATAAAAAAATAAGAGTTCAGGAAAAAGAGTTGCAAAAAAGACTTGAAAAATTAGAAAAGAAGCATTCAGCTCATGCTCTATATAATGATCATAAACAGGATGCTGAAAGAAAAATAAAATCAAAAAATCATACGCATAGTAAAAGTCGTATAATTGTTCATAAGAAAAATAAAAACAAAGTTAATCATAAAAAACATTTTGTTCATTCTAAAAAAGAACATTCCCCTAAGAAAGTTTATGCTGCTGTATTAAATTCAGATGATTTAAGCAAGTATTCAAAGGATCAGAAAATTGATAGAGCTTCTATTGAATCAATAAAAAAATCTGCTGTATATATTAAAAAACTTAAAAATGAAATTTCAAGAGTTATTATTGGTCAGGATAAAGTTGTTGATGGTTTAATAAGGGGTTTAATCTGCAATGGTCATGTTCTTTTAGAAGGAGTTCCTGGAATTGCAAAAACCTTAACTATTAGGGCATTAGGTCAAGCAACTGGCTGTTCTGTTAAAAGAGTTCAATTTACTGTTGATTTACTTCCTACTGATATAACTGGTATAACCTCTTATACTCCTGGAAAAGGGTTTGAAACAATAAAAGGACCTATATTTGCTAATTTTTTAATTGCAGATGAAATAAATAGAAGTCCTCCTAAAACTCAATCTGCTTTGATTGAAGCTATGCAGGAAAAACAAGTTACAATTGGTAAAGAGAGTTTTTCATTGCCAAATCCTTTTTTTGTAATGGCGACTAGGAACCCTCTTGAAAATACAGGTGTTTATCCTCTTCCTGAAGCCCAGGTTGATAGATTTTTATTTAATGTGATAATGGGCTATCCTACTGAAAGTGAAGAAAAAAAGATTATGGAAGAGAATGCAACTTTGAAAAAATTCGAAGATTTTAAGCTAAAATCTGTTATTAACCCTAAGGATATAATAACAATGCAGGATCTTGTAAGAAAAATTTATCTTAGTGATCATATAAAATCATATATTATTTCAATTGTTGGAATGACTAGAAATAAAAAGTTTAAATATTCTGATTGTGTTGCATATGGAGCTTCTCCTAGGGCAAGTATTGCCTTGTTTATTGCTTCAAAAGCAAGGGCATTAATGGAAGGCAGGAGTTATGTTCTTCCGGAAGATGTTAAAGCTGTTTGTTTTGATGTTTTAAGGCATAGAGTTATTTTATCTTATCAAGCTACTATAAAAGGTCTTAACTCTGAAGATATTATTAAAGGTATTTTAGAAGAGGTAAGGGTCTGATTTTTTAGGGAGGAAGAATGAAGGGCAAATTAAATTTAGATATTCCAAAAAGTGTGGCTGAATTTGAAGCTTTAATAAATAAAGTTTTGCCAAAAAGAATTTTTTATAAACTTCTCCTTAGGGGAAAGGGTTTAGAATTTGATAGCTATAGAAATTTTGGCCAAGATGAAGATGCTAGTCTTATTGATTGGAAAGCAAGTGTTAGATCAAAGTCTCTTTTAGCAAAACAATATATTCAAGAAAGAGATATTAAGGTAATGATTGTTGTTGATGTTGGAGAAAATATGGTTTTTGGTTCTCAACAAAAATTAAAATGTGAATATACTGCAGAAGTTGCTGCTGCCTTTAGTCATGTTATAATGGGTTCTGGTGATAAAATTGGATTTATATTATTTAGTAAAGATATTGTAAAAATAAATATGCCCTCTTCTGGAAAAGACCAATTTAATGTTTTTGCTTATAATCTTTCAGATCCTGATGTTTATGGTGGAGTTTCTGATATTGGGGTTATTCTTCCCAAAATAATAGAAAGACTTAGTCCTTCTATTTCTCTTGTTGTATTAATATCTGATTTCTTAAAAGTTAAGGAAACTCAAAAAAAAGAGTTTGAAAAATTAGGAAATATTTTTGAAACTTTTGCTATCATGATTAGGGATCCTTTAGATAAAACACTTCCTGATATAAATAAAGAAATTATAATAGAAAATCCTGAGAACGGAGAAAGACTTGTTATCAATCCTAAGATATCAAAAAAAGTTTATGAAATGAATGTTAAAAAGCAAACAGAAGTTACAAAGGAAATACTCAAAAAATCAAATATTGATTTATTAGAATTAGATACTAGGGATAATTTTGCATTTCCTCTTGCTAGTTTTTTAAAAAGGAGGGTTGATAGAAGAGACTAATGCAATTCAATTTTGTAAATCCAAATTATTTGTACTTATTATTCCTTATTCCAGTAGTTATATTTCTTCATTTTTATAACTTAAAGAAAGCAGGTGGAAAAGCACTTAAATTTGCTAATTATGATGCCATAGCTAGAATTAAAGGAATAGATTTATATTCAAAAAATATAATATTTTTTATTTTTGATATTTTAATAATTGTCTTAATTGTTTTTTCTATTTCTGGTTTAAGTATTTATAGAGAAAATCCTGGAAGTTCATTTACATTTATTATTGCAATAGATTCTTCTGCAAGTATGAGTGCAACTGATATTAAACCCAATAGACTCGATGCTGCTAAGGAAACTGCTGTTGATTTTGTAAATAGTTTGCCAATGGATTCTAAGGTGGGGGTTGTTTCTTTTTCTGGAAATACATTTGTAGAACAGGAATTAACTTCAAATAAAGGTCTTCTTGAACAATCAATTAATAAGATTAAGATGACTTCCTATGGTGGAACAGATATTTTTGAAGCTGTTTCAATTTCTTCTAGTTTATTAAAAAATGAAGAAAACAAGGCTATTATTTTATTAAGTGATGGTCAGATAAATGTTGGGAATATGGATGTTGTTATAAAAAAGGCTTTTGATGAAAAAGTTATTGTTCATACTGTTGGAATAGGTACTATTGACGGTGGAATTGCTAGTTTTGGAATTTCAAAACTTGATTCTGATAGTTTAAAATCTCTTGCCTACAATACAAAAGGAAAGTATTTTAATGCAACAAGCAAGGAAGAAATGAGAAATGCTCTTATGGAAGTTGTTCCCATAACTAGAAAAATATCTCCTTATTCTATTTCTTTTTATTTAATTATTTTTGCTGCTTTCTTATTTATATTAAGGCAGTTATTAGTTGGAATGAAAAGACTTTCTGTGTGACTCTTTTAATATAAGATGGTGATTAGTGCAATTCCGTACTAAACTTTCTGTTAACTTGCCTTATTAACCTCTAAACCACCTATTTTTATAGTTATTAATAATAATATTTAGTTTAAC
>JAGVIM010000224.1 GCA_020056045.1 Nanobdellota archaeon
GATTATATTATCTGAAAAAAATCATATATCTTATTAGTATCTTGAATACTTAGGTATATGTTGGTGGAGAGTATCTAGGGGATGAGTTTTCATCTATGCTACTTAAAACTACTCTCTCACCTGCCCTTCATATCAATTATACACTAAGATATTTATAATATCTTATAAGAATTATTATATTATCTCGATTATCTCACCAATGTTGGGTTTTAATGAATAAAGCATTGGAGGCCTATGGGAAACATTTTTGTTTATTCCATGTTCTTTTAATATATTCAGATAAAGAAGTTTTTTTGCAAAATTTCTTTTATCAAATTCTTTATTGAAAACAATTTCATATATTTTTTGAATCTGGCTTATTGTAAATTTTTCAGGAAGCATTGAAAATGCAACTGTTGTATATTCAAATTTCCATCTTAATCTTTTAAGTGCATATTCTAATATTTTTTTATGATCAAAAGCAAGTTCTGGAAGTTTTTTCATGGAAAACCATTGTGTATCAGAAACATCTGTTGCAGAGATTAATTTAATTTTATCTGAATTAACTAAAGCCATATAAGAAACAGTTATGACTCTTCCTCTTGGATCTCTTTTTAGATCCCCAAATGTATATAATTGTTCTAGATAAACATCCTTGACTCCTGTTTCTTCTTCTAATTCTCTTTTTGCA
This sequence comes from Nanobdellota archaeon, assembly GCA_020056045.1. Taxonomy (GTDB): domain Archaea; phylum Nanobdellota; class Nanobdellia; order Pacearchaeales; family GW2011-AR1; genus ARS1285. The sequence continues at coordinate 671 of JAGVIM010000224.1, forward strand.
GCTTCTTGTAAAGATTCATTTAATCTTACAAAACCCCCTGGAATTGCCCACTTTCCCTTGAAAGGTTCAAGCCCTCTTTTTACAAGAAGTAATTTCAAATCATCATCCTGAATTGTAAATATTACAATATCAGTTGTTACACTTGGTTTTGGATAATCATTTAATGTCATATTAATTATTTATTGATATAAATTTTCAAGAGCAATTATATTTATTTCTTGCCAGTATTCATAACCTTTTTTATACTGTTTTTTAAGTCCTTTATTCCTTAAATAGTTTATCCATTTTTTATCATTTAAAATATTATTAACTTTTAATGGAACTTTCATTTTTTTCAAAAGCTTTATTTTCATTTTTGGTTTTTTATTAAAAACTGTATTCCAACAAAGACTAGAAACATTTGTGATTATTACTCCATTAGGATTCAGGTATTTCTGGCCTTCATGAACAATATGATTTAGTAAACCAATTCCTTCATAGGGATTATCATCTATGCTCTTAGGTCTTGGAACATAGGGGGGATTGCAGATTATTAAATCAAATTTTTGGCCTTGAATTTTTTTAATTCCATCTCCTGCATAAAACAAAGCTCTTGAATCTTTTATATTATCCATTGCACATTTGATTGCATAGGGATTTATGTCATTTATTAGAATAAATTTTATTTTTTTGTCTTTTTTAAGAAGATATTTACTTAAATATCCAGAACCACATCCAATCTCAACTACTTTTTTAAAATCATGCCTATTTTTTAAAAAATCTTTAAGTGCTTTTGCAAATAAAATAGTGTCAATTGAAGGACACCAAACATTTATATGAGAAGGGTCTGAAAAAACTCCAACATCATCATATTCAACAATTCTAGAAGAAGAGGAATAAAGAGAGAAAAGAGTATCTCTTAGTGTTGGATTTAATTTTGATATTTGGTAGTTATCAGTCATTAGAACAGGGTTATTAAAACTGCAAACATACTCTTCTTCATCTTTAGAATAGGTTAGTACTCTTTTTCCATTTTTCCTGTCTTTTCCCATGACACTTGCAAGTTCTACTCCGTTTGCAAATATATCCTGCTTTTTCAAATCACTAGAAACTTTGATTATCATATAATTGTAATTAATACACTATATATAAATTTTTTGAGAGATAAAATTTAAGGGGATAAAAAATAAAATATTTTAAGAATTATTTTGCGCAACATAATTAGCAAGCAAAACAGGATCAACTGATGAACCAAGTTCATTATCATAACCTGAAACTATCTGCACAAGTGCTGCAGTAGCATTTTGCGGAACAAATGAAAGTGGAATAACTTCTGTCTTGGAAGGAACAAAAATACTATTTTCTCGTTTTCCAACTATATCTTTAGTTGCTATATCTTCACCTTCATGTATTGTTAATCTTCTTTCATATTTTGGATTATCAACAGCAGATTTCATTAATTTATTAATTCTTTCAGCAGTTATTTCATCATTTGAAGTTGCTACAAAATAAAGATTAGAAATACTTCCATCCAACGTTGGAACTCTATAAGACATTCCACTCATTCTTCCAGCTAAGCTAGGGATAACTAGGCCAGTTGCTTTAGCAGCACCAGTTGAGTGAGACATTATCTGATATATTAATTCTAATTCTTCTTTTGGTGGAGTAATGCCTTCACTAAGTAAATCACTTAGAGGTTTAAACTCTTTTTGAGAAACAGTTGCAGCATGAGTAGTTACCATTAACAAAGCATCAATATTTATCCCATTATCCTTTAATACTTGTAATGGCAATGCAAGAGATTTAGTTGTGCATGAAGCATTTGAAATAACTGAATGTTTACTAGGATCATATAACTGATAATTAACACCCATGATAATTAAAATATCTGCTGTTTTAGCAGGATAAGTTTCTATAACTCTTTGAACACCATATTGTAAAAATGCTCTTCCTAGATTATCTTTAGGAGTTAATTTTACTGATTTATCTTCTTGTTTTCGATCTCCATAAAATCCAGAACATTCGAGTACCATTTCTATATTCAATTTTTGAAAAGGTATTTTAGAAATATCTTTTTCAGCAGTAAATGCAACAGGAAATCCATTGAGGGTCAAACATCCTTCACTAATCTTTTTAACTTTCCAATCATAAAGCCCATGAACAGGATCTCTTGCTTGATAATTATCTACAACAAAATCAATTCCTCTTGGCTCATTTAATGCAATTAAATATGCTCCGCCCTCATTATGCATAGTTGGAATATCTTTCATAGCTTGAACAGTTTCATAGGTAACTGCTCTTCCTATTCTTCCTCCTGCGCCATTAATTAGTGTTCTCATGGTATTTTGTTATTATTTTAATATATTTATTAACTTTAATTTATTTATCTTGGGTCAACAATTCTGTTTAAAAATAAAAGTGCATTTGTAGGTTGATGAACAATCATCTCTAAAAAAGGTCTGTCAGCAACAAATTCAACTGGTTTTGGTTTATCAAAAACAGCACATCTTAATGTAGCAAATCCTGTTGCAGCTGCACCTTCAGAACCTTCTTCATCTGTTTTAAAATAAGTCTGATGATGACCGCTTCCAATAAATAATGGACCTATTCCCATTCCTGATAAATCTGCTTTTTTTGAATCAAAAATTCTGCTAATACCCATTGTTTGTAATGGAGCATTTAATGAATAGCTTCCCCTAACTTCATGTTTTGGAATTTCTAGTCTTGCAAACTCTGTTTTTCTTAATTGATTAAACCAGGTTCCAAATAATTTTGGATTTTCTTTTAATGTTTCTTCTAATTGTAATATTTTTGAATCTTTTGGAGCAAGCATTACAACTTTTGTAAGTTCATGTCCTTTATATGGCAACATTGCAACTTGAAATCCATCAAAACTTCCATATTGAAACTCGGGAAGTTTTCCCATTCTTTCAACTGCTCCTTTTCTCATCATATCAACTTGAACTACTTCTCCATTAGATAATGTATAATCTTGTTTTTGAGTTAGTTGTGCATCAAATTTATTTTCCCAGAATCCTTTAAAATATAATGCATTTGCAAGTGCAATAACTGTATCTGAATTAATTGAACCTTGTGGAAATAATTCTGGAATCTTTTTTTCTGTTTTTTCACTTACCCATTTATTAATTTCTCCTCTCCAAGATTCTGCGCTATTAGCAAAATCTGCATCAGTAGCTTGGGCTTGATATATACATGTAAGTGTATCTTTATATCCAGGATTTACTTCAAATTGTTTATCGATCCATAGACCATTTGCAGTTCTCAAAGTATGGGAATCATTTTTTGCATTTAGTCTATTAATTAAATTACCATACCCATTCATTCTTTCTTTAGGATCTCTAGGTATAAATGCAACATCAGAAATTTCTTTAGCTGATTCTCTTCTTGCTCCTTCATAAACCATTGCCAAAGCAGTCCTTATGCTATATGGAGAAAATGAAATATTACCTTCTCCTAAATGGGGCAACATAGAAAATCCAAATGCTAAATCACCTTGTGATATGGTTCTAGTATAATCTGATTGTGTTTGTAATGTTGTTGCCATTTTGTGTTTTTTAGTTATATTTCTCAGAAAGAATTCCGAGGTTTTCACCTCTATTTTTTAGAGGTTATAGGGTATTTAAATTTTATTGTTTTTGGCTTGGCTTCTCTAATATCAGCCATTTATTAGGATCTTCAACATATTGTTCTAGCCTAATATTTGGAGAAGATTTTGGATATCTTGCTTTAATTTGCTGCAAAACATCAAAAGCATGTTTATCAGGAGCAGTTAAATTATTAGATTTAAAGAAATAACTTTCATATTGTGAAATAACAACAAGATCTGGATTTGTTTGTCTTATTAATTCATGAAATTCATCTACAACAGCTTGTTTAGAAGCCTCAAGCTTTTCCTTATCTGATTCTAATCTTTGCCATAGTTGTCTTGTTTTTTCAGCAGAAGCATTATCATAATGATCATTAAAAAAATTATCAAAATCTTCTTCATTAAGATATCTTCCGATTATCATATCATCTAATGGATGGTTAGATATTATTGCACTAACTTTCCTAGGAAGAGCTGGAATTGCTTGTTTTAATGTTGCTGGAATAGGTCTTATATCTGCTGTTAACATTTGTTTATATTGTTCTGTA
>JAGVIM010000141.1 GCA_020056045.1 Nanobdellota archaeon
ATCCATTTTTAAATCTTATTCATTACCCCATACTAAATCTTTTTAAATAATATCTCCCCTTTCTTAACTTCTTTTACTTTCAGAGGTTTTCCAATTTCAGAATATTTTATTTCAAATCCTATTTGTTCTGCAATTTTTTCAGAAGTTGTTGGAATAAATGGCCATAAAACAATTGCAATTGCCTTGATGCTGTCCAACAATTCATATAAAATCTTTTTATCCTTTGTTTCCCATGGCTTTTTCTCCTGAACATATTCATTACAAGTATCAATAAAAGAAAAAATTTCATTTAGGGCTTTATCAAACTCATAATTATTAATAAGTTTTTCAATTTCTTTTAAATTTAATTTTAATATTAGTTTATTCGGAGTTTTTTCAATTCCATTTTTTTCAGCTAAAGCAGTTACTCTTGAGACCAGATTCCCAAGTTTATTTGCCAATTCATTATTATGCCTTTCAACAAGTGCTTTTTCTGAAAAATCTCCATCCTGGCCAAAAACAAAATTTCTAAAAACATAATATCTTATAGGGTCCGCCCCATATTTTTCAACCATTTCTTTTGGAGAAATTGCATTTCCAAGAGATTTTGAAATTTTTTGGCCATTAAAGGTTAAAAATCCATTTATTAAAATTGTTTTAGCAGGTTTAATTCCAAGAGACATTAGCATTGCAGGCCAGATTACGCAATGAAACCAGCCATTGTCAATTCCAAGTAATTCAACATCTGCAGGCCAAAATTTTTTAAATTTTTCATTAGGCCAATCTAGGCCCGTTATATAATTTAAAAGAGCCTCATACCAAACATAGACAACAAAACCTTTTTCTAGAGGAAAAGGAATTCCCCAGTCAAATTTTGTTCTAGTCATGTTTAGATCATTCAACCCTTCCTTGACCCTGTTTATTATTTCTTTTCTTCTAAATTCAGGAAGAATATATTCTGGATTTTTTTCATATAATTCTAAAAGATTTTTTTCATATTTGGATAATCTAAAAAAATAAGCATCTTCTTTTAATTCTTTTATTTGAGCATTTGGATGAAAAAGACATTTTCCATTTACAAGATCTTTTTCAGTAACATAGGCTTCACAGCCTAGACAATATAATCCTGAATAACTTCCTTTGTAAATATCTCCTTTTTTATCCATTAATTTAATAAATTCTTGAACTTTTTCTTGATGGTCTTTATCTGTTGTTCTTATGAATCTATCAGGATTAATATTCAAGGTTTTCCAGGCTTCTTCAAATTTTTTAGACATTTTGTCAACAAATTCTTTTGGATCCATTTTTGATTCCTGAGCTGTTTTTAATATTTTTTGTCCATGTTCATCTGTTCCTGTTAAAAAGAAAACTTCATCCCCCTTAAGTTTATGATATCTTGCAAGAGCATCTGCTACTATTTTTTGATAAGCATGGCCTATATGGGGTTCTGCATTTACATAATCAATCGCAGTTGTTACATAAAATGTTTTTCTATTTTTTCCTATTATTTTTTTAGTTGTCATAACAAATCCAAAAAAACCTAGTTTTTATTCTTTTCTGATTCTAAATAAAAATATAAAAATAAAGATTTAAAAAGAGTATATCTTTTGTATATACAGAGATTATAAGAAATACAAAGAATAAATAAAAAAGATTTAAAAAGAGTATATCTTTTGTATATACATAATTAAAAGAAAAAAGAGTGAAAATGAATAAAGAATTTAACAGATTTAAAATAAGCTATAGGGATATTTATAAAAAAAAATCTTTATTTATAATTTCAATTTTATCAATCCTATTAATGGGCCTAATAATTATTTTTGTAAGTTCTAATGAAAATACTTCAAATAATTATTCAAATACAAATATAACTCTAAATAATTTAAATATTTCATTATCAGAAAATTTAAATAATTCCAATAATACAAATATCTCTGAAGATAATTCTACCTTAACAAATATAACAACTATTCCTAATTCAGATATAACAAATTCAACAGAAGATAATAAAACCCTATCTGCTGCTTCCGACCTAGAAATAAAATCACAAGACACTGTAACTCAATCTGCCTGTGCAACACTTTCAACTGCAAATAGAATTTATAAATTAGATAGAAATCTAACAGTAGCAGGAAATTGTTTTGTAATTTCTGCAAATAACATAACTATTGATGGAATGGGATATAAAATTACAGGCAATGGTGGAAGCAGTGGAATTTATGTAAATACATATATAGTAAATGCAACTGTTAAAAATCTTACAATAGACTATTTTTCAAATGGAATCTATCTTTATTATCAAAATTATTATAGTGTGTTTGAAAATATAACTATAACTAGATCTGCATATGGGGTAAACAGCTACTATATGCCGAGATATATTAATCTTACAAACATAAATATTACAGGGGCTTCTAGCTACGGA
>JAGVIM010000077.1 GCA_020056045.1 Nanobdellota archaeon
ACAACATTATCAATAAAGGTAAATGATACGCAAATAAACATTGCACAGAATTATACTTGGGGTGTGGGAGTTTGGTTGGTTAACTATTCTGCTCCTGGAAATGAAAATTATACTGGATTTAATAGCTTGTTAAACTTGACGATAAATAAAGGAAATAGTTTGGTTTATACATTCTTAAATAATTCACGAAACAACATAACTATTAATGTTGGGAGTTCTATTGAAATAAACTCAAGTCTTGTTTTAGGAGAAGGCATAATCAAACTTTATAATAACGGAAGCTTAATTAATTCAGGAACTAATTTGTATAATCTAACATTATTTGATACTATCGGAGTGTTTAATATAACTACAATATATGAAGAAACTCAAAACTATTCTTCTTCAAGTGAAACTTTCTTTGTTAATGTAACTGATTTAATTCTTCCTTCAATTTCTTATGGAGAAGGAACTGAAACATCTGGCTCAATTTTAAACAGAAATAATATTATTGTTAATGTCACTGCTTTAGATTCTGAATCTGGATTGAAAAATATAACTATTTTCTTATATAATGCTACAGATTTGATTAATTCAACCAATTTAACAACTTCTCCATTATTTGTTAATTTTACTAATTTAACAGATGGTTTGTATTATTTTAATGCAACTGTATATGATATTGCAGGGAACAGAAATGATACTGAAACAAGAAACGTAATTATTGATACTACTGCTCCTTCGCTTATTTTATTATCCCCATTAAATGATTCATGGGATAGTGACGGGAATATTACATTTGTTTATAATGTTACAGATACAAACAACATAACTAATTGCTCTCTTATTTTGAATAATGAAATCAATTTAACAAACTCATCTATTATCAAAGGAGTAAACAACAGCTTTCAATTAAATGGCTTGGGAGCGGGAAGATATAACTGGAGTATAACTTGTTTAGATGTTGCTGAAAATACTAACATGAGTGAAATAAAAAGTTTCGCTGTAATATTGATGGGCGAGTTTTTAGGGGGAGACACAACAAACCTATCTAATGTGAATATAAGCAATATAACTAACTTAGTTATAGACAATCCTTCACAGGGAAAGATTAATTTTTCTGAATCAGTTGATTTATCAGGCGGAGCAGATGTAAACAGAAATGTGAACATAAGCTTTAATAGAATAGAAATAAATTCTAGTGAACTGCCTCAATTAAACAAATCTGCAAGGATGTATCTGTATAATCTAACTTTTACTACTCCAAGAATACTAAAAGATGGAGAAGTATGCCTCAATTCTGTATGTAGACAAGAAAGCTACGCAAATGGAACATTAATTTTTAATGTTTCTTCATTTTCTGTTTATTCTGCAGAGGAAACCCCAACAACAATAACACCACCACCGAGCGGAGGTGGAGGAGGCGATAGTGCTCCAATAAAATATGAATGTGTAAAAGATGATGATTGCAATAAAAGTTATTCTTGCTTCAATAATAAATGTGTAAAGTTATTTGATGTAAAAATAATACGAGTTGATTCTCCTATAGCTCCTAGTGATTTCTTAGATTTTACTTATCTTGTTAAAGGAATGGCAGATATTAAAGGAGATGTCATAATAGATTTCTGGCTCGAAAAAGATGGTAAAATAATAACTACTGGGAAAGACACAATCTATTTCGGAACCTTTGAAGAAAAAACAGAAACAACAAACATGTTTTTATCTAGTAATATTCAAGAAGGAACTTACACATTTTACGTTCAGACAGATTATCAAGGGCATAAAACTTCTTCACAGAGAGATATTGAAATTGTAAAAAACCCTACTTCGAATTTAGACCTTAATCTTTTAAATTTCCCCAAAATAAAAGAAGGGCAATTAATTAACTTTTCATACCTTGTCGGATTTAATAAAGATTCTCCTGTGTCAGTAGTATTAAAGGAAAATATAAGAAAAGCAGGTGAGGTTGTATGGGAAAATGAAAGAGGAATAGAAGTAAATAGGTCTACAATAATTAATGAAGAAGCTGGGATATTAAAATCAGGAAATTATCAACTTGAAATAAACGCAGAATATGAAAATAAGGAATTAAAATTCTTATATGATTTTTCAGTAAGTAAAAAAATAGGAAACGCCGTTGTCAGAAACAGCATAAGAAGAAAGT
>JAGVIM010000153.1 GCA_020056045.1 Nanobdellota archaeon
TCCGATCTAAATTAAAATCAAAAGAAAAATGGATTTTAACAATAGCATTTACTTTTTTCCTATTTGCATTAATATTTAGCAGAAGTTCAAGTTCAGGTATTTTTAATGGAGAAAATACCATAAGTAATATACTTTATGTTTCAGGATACTTAGTTCTTGCAGGGGCTTTTATTTATATTATATATTGTAAATTTAAAGAAAATAAAATGGGAGATTTTAAAGAAATTCTTCCCGAATATATTTTTGTATTTACTTTAATATTCATTGGAATAATTGCTGGAAGAAATGCAATAAGATTTATTATGGTTCTGGCTCCATTTGCAGTCATTCCAATTGCATATTTAACAGTTAATTCTATTGTAGATACTCTAAAGAAAAGAGAAGAATTAATTAAAATGTTGTTAATTGTTTTTGCAATACTAGTTGTTGCCTCTGCAACATATACTTTATATTTTGATTATAGGGCTTCTGAAGCAACAGGGATGAGCTATATTCCTTCTTCATATACAATTCAATGGCAAAATGCAATGTCCTGGGTAAGAGATAGTACTCCAAAAGATGCTGTTTTTGGACATTGGTGGGATTATGGTTATTGGCTTCAATCAATTGGAGAAAGGGCAACTATGCTAGATGGTTCAAATAGTATTGGTTATTGGAATTATTTAATGGGAAGGCATATTTTAACTGGAAATAATGAATCAGAAGCAATGGAAGTATTATATAATCATAATGTAACTTATTTTTTAATTGATTCAACAGATATAGGAAAGTATTCTGCATATGCAAGTATTGGGAGTGATGAAAATTATGACAGGCTATCTTGGATAAGTAATTTTGCATTGGATGAAAAACAAACTCAGGAAACAAATAATGAAACACTTTTTGTTTATGGTGGGGGAACTGTTTTAGATGAGGATTTAATAATAAATCAAGAAGATAAACAAATTTTACTTCCAAAACAAAAGGCAGGAATTGGTGCAATGATTGTTCCTTTTGAAACTAATAAAACTAAACAAAAATATGGCCAGCCTTCAATTATTATGGTTTATCAAGGCAAGCAATATAGAGAAAATTTAAGATATTTGTTTATTGATGGAAAACTAATTGATTTTGGTTCTGGAATTAAGGGATGTGCTTATATCTATCAAAGATTAGATGTTTCAGGACAACAGGTTTCCCTTAATCAATATGGTGCTGGAATGTATTTAAGCCCTAGAAATATGAGGGCATTATGGGTACATTTATATCTACTTCAAGAAGGTAAGAATTTTGAATTGGTTCATACAGAGCCTAATTCAATTGTTACTAGTCTAAGGGCTCAGGGAATGAATGTTAGTGATATTGTTTATTATCAGGGAGTTCAGGGACCTATAAAAATATGGAAAATTAATTATACTGGAAAAGAAACATATAAAGAAGAATATATGAGGCTAGACTTCCCTCCAGAAATAGCAAAAAGAAATCTTGCATAATGGTAAATCCTATTTTAATAATACCTATCATCCTAAGTTTTTTAATTGTATTATTTATGATGCCCCATTGGATAAAAAGATCAAAAGAAGTTGGCTTATTTGGAAAAGATATAAATAAGAATAGTGAAGAAAAAGTTTCTGAATCTGGAGGAATATGTGTTATTGCAGGATTTATTCTAGGGGTTCTAATATATATTGCAATAAAGACTTTTTACTTTAAAACTAGTGAAAATATAATTCAAATATTTTCTTTATTATGTACAGTGCTAATAGTTGGTTTTATTGGTATGATTGATGATGTTTTTGGTTGGAAAATTGGCCTTAGTAAAAAAGCAAGATTATTTTGGGTTTTAATAGCTGCAATACCTTTAATTGTTATTAATGCAGGAGACTCTTCTATTGCTATTCCTTTTTTAAATAAAATTAATTTAGTTTGGATTTACCCTTTAATAATAATTCCTTTAGGAGTTATTGGAGCTTCTACAACTTTTAATTTTTTAGCAGGTTATAATGGACTTGAGGCTGGAATGGGAATATTGATTATAGGGGCATTAAGCATCCTTGCATGGTTTACAGGAAATTCTTGGCTAACTTTAATAGGATTATGTATGGTTGCTTCATTAATTAGTTTTTTAATTTTTAATAAATACCCTGCAAAGGTATTTCCAGGAGATGTTTTAACATACTCTGTTGGAGCTTTAATTGCTGTAATGGCCATTCTTGGAAATTTTGAAAAGTTTGCCTTGTTTATTTTTATTCCATATTTTATGGAAATAATCTTAAAAATAAGGGGAAAATTAAAAAAAGAATCATTTGCTCTACCTAAGGAAGATGGAAGTATTGATTTAAGATATGAAAAATTCTATGGAATTGAGCATATAGCTCTTTATTTGATTAAAAAAATAAAACCTAGTAAAAAAGTTTATGAATATGAAGTTGTACTTGGAATTTGGGCTTTTGAGTTAGTTATAATTTTAATTGGATTTTTTATATATGCAAATCACTTATTTTTCTGAGGTAAAAAATGGATAAAATAAAAAAATTCATTATTTTCTGCTTTGTTGGTGGAATTGCTACTTTAATAGATTATTTAGTTATGAATCTTTCAATTTTTATCTTAGGAAATAGTTATATTATCACAACTATTTCAAAGATATTTGGAATAATAGTTTCAATGATGTGGAATTTTCCTGCAAATAGATATTTAACATTTAAAGCAAAAGATGGAAAGGTAAGAAGACAGCTTCCAAAATGGCTATTAGTTTATGCCATAACCTCTCTTATTAATTTTTTAATATTTAGTATTATAATATTTTTTATTGGAACTGAATTTTTGCCTAGAACAATCGCATTTATTATAGGTACAGCAGCAGGACTTATACTCAATTTTATAATTTCTTTGTTTTGGACTTTTAAAAAATAGATTTACTTAAAACGCAGTTTGATTACTCTCCATACTGCCTGAATGCCGGCACTTGTTGTTACATAGCCCCCACCTGCTTCTTTCCAGTGTATGGGATATTCAAGAATTTTTTTATTGTTTTTTTTGCATAAATAAAGTAATTCTACATCAAAGGCATATTTAGTCTCATGAACATTTTTTGCTAAAAAATGTGCTAACTCTTTTTTAAATAATTTTGCTCCACATTGAGTATCTTTATATGGGAGACTAAATAAAAATCTTACTACTAAATTAAATGCAATTCCAGATAAATTCTTATAGGCTGACCTTCGTGGAGTTATTTTGGCACCTCTTATTCTTCTCGAGGCTATTATGCCATCAAATCCATTAATATGATCATATAATTTGTTAAATTCTTCTACAGAAGTACTTTCATCAACATCTACAAAACCTATAATATCTCCTTTTGCAATTTTGAATCCTTCCATTACTGCCAGGCCTTTTCCATTAATTTTTTCTATATTTTTTATTACTATATTTTTCTTGTCTTTTGAAAAATCCCGTACAACCCCTATAGTATTATCTTTACAGTTATTTGGTACAACAATTATTTCTAGTTCCTTGCCTAATTTTTTATTAAAAAATTCATAATAAAGAGTAAGAGGTTTTAAAATTCTTTTTTCTTCATTATAGGCTGGAATTATAATTGATAGTTTCATTATATTCTATAAATTATTAAAATGGGAGTCTGTTTAGTTGAATCTGTGAAATAAACCTGAGCAACAGAAAGGTTATTTTTTTGAGGATAAGAATATGCCCATTCAGGATGACTTTCAAATCCTGATACTACCATATATTTTATAGATTCGTTAGGAAGCATTTTTTTGAAATCAGATTCATTTTCAGGAAAACCTATTCTTTCTCTTTGTGAATAATATCTAATTTGATAGCTATTTGCAACAACATAATCTCCTAAATTTGAATTTTGTCTTAACCATAATCCTGCATCTTTTACTTGAGAATATGAGGGTAATTTGTTTTTTATTAATGAGTCAGCAGCAATTATTTGAGTATATCCTATAAAAGCCATAAAAAGTATTATCAACACAATTGCAAATAATTTGCTTTTCTTATAAACTAAATTATAGATAAATATAGAACAATTTCCTATTAAAAGAAATGCTGCTGGGAAAAAGGTAAAAATATAACGATCTTCATTATGATCTAATAGAAAACTCATTGAAATTAAGGGTATTAATAATATTAGAAGAAGGAAAAAATCTCTTTTTAGATCTATATCTCCTTGTTTTATTAATAAATCAAAACCTAAAAACAATTTATACATTAGAAAAATTCCACCAACTAATAAAATAATCCCTATCCAAGAAAAATAAGTTGGAAATAAATTAATATAACTTTTTAGGACATTTATACCAGAGGAAATTAAATCTTTAGGAGCATTTCTTGCTCCTGCAAGAGTTATAATATTTCCATGAAATTGATAATAACCCCA
>JAGVIM010000057.1 GCA_020056045.1 Nanobdellota archaeon
AATAAGTCTTGAAGTTAAATTAGTATTGTTTATAGGAGATAATAAGCTAACAAAAGGTCTTGTTCCATCATAAGTAAAAGTATAATTTCCACTAGTACTCCAATTACTATTTCCATAAAGGTCAGTTCCATTACAAATCCAAGAATAATTTCCAGCATTAGGAAGAGCCATTGTCCAAGAAGCAACTCCGAATGTAGAAGTTCCAGTTAAAGCAGTTAAATTAACAGAAGAATTAAACAAAGTCTGATTTGAATAAAATATAGATAAAGTTAAATTACCAACATTTGCATCAGTTATATTACAAGAAAAAATACTACTATTTGTTCTTGCCTGATTAATAGGACTTATTAATCTTACAGTCGGAACAACATTATCTGAGAAAATTACAGTTAAATTAGCAGTATCATCACTTGAATTTAAAGTTACAGAAGAATCATTATAAAGTGTTGCAACAACTTTAAAAGATACAGACTCTGCAACAGGATCAGATAAAGTAACATTAACAACAGCACTCCTATTATTTTCACTATTATTTCCAAGAGAAACCTGCAACATTGAAGAACCATTAATAGTTCCATTTGCAGTTAATGAACTAGCAACAACAGTTAAATTATATGTAACACTAAAATTATTGTTATTAGTCAAATTCATTGTTAAATTAAAATTAGTATTAATATTCTTAGTTAATCCAGCAGCAGTTAAATTAGCAAAAGTTAAATTATAAGTTGTATCACTAGCAGCAACATAATAAGTTGAAAATCCTAGAGAAGTTGGAATTTCCCATTTAACAGATCCATTTAAAGTTTCATTAATTGTTGCTTGAGCAGTTACATCACTACAATCACTTAAATTATTTTCATTACATTTCATTAATTTAGTTCCATTTCCAGGAATCTGTAATATAATAGAATCAGCACCCAAAGTCTGAATCATTTCTAAATACATTTGATTATCCATACCAACATAGGTTCTTCCTGATTGATTAGAAACATTAAATGCAGTTGACAAATTAAAATTAACAGCCTGTGCTAAATCAATTCCTTGAAGTTCAATTGACCAATTATTATCAGTATTATTAAATAATAATTTTGCATCATTAAGATAATTACTTTTATTCATGGCAGAATTAAGATTAACATTTTCATAAGCAGTTCCATTCCACAATTTAATCATAGTTGTGTTAATCATACTATCAATATTATTAACAGGTCTAAAATCCATCCTATAATTAACCTGAGTTTGAGAACTTCCTTGTGTTGTAAAATTTAAACATCCGCTTGTTGCACAATTACTAGCTCTATCACAAACAGTTAATTTATAATAATAAGTAGTACTTATAGAAATAGTTGTAACATTTAAAACAGAATCATTTGTTCCATTTTTAATTCCAAAATCATGCCAAGGTCTAAAATCATCAAATGTACATGCAATAGTACATCTTGGATCTCCTAAATCATAATAAATATTTTTAGCAGTCTCATTTGAACAACTATTATAAAGTTTAATTGTAGCATTTGTAGGTTCATTTGTTGCCCAATGTAAAAATGCAAAATCATTAAATGTGTCTACTTTATTAGTTGTTACAGTAGGGGAAGTTTTATCATTTGTTGTATAATCTGTTCCAGAACACCAAGGAGCCATAGAACAATCAGAATCAGCACAATTTGTAAGCCCATCTAAATCTTCATCACCAGAACTTGGAAAACAATCTTCAAATGGCATAAACTTTCCTCCACCAATAACACTAAATGCAGTTCCGCAAGCCATTGGATTTTGAGAACAATCAGTTGGTTTAAAATCAACACTTCCTGCAGTATAATAAATTCCACCATTATTAGAACCTGATAAACTATCATTTGCAGATATATAACTCGTATAATTTGTCTCATTATCAGAAGTTGCAATAATAAATCTAAGATTTCCTTTTGGATTTCCTAAATCAGTTTTATCAACAGCAAGAACTGCAGTATCAGAAGCACAAGCAATACTTTTTCCTCCAAAATTATCCATTTGAGGAGCTCCTGCAAGTTTTGCAGGATATAAACTAAAATTACTATTAACACATCTAAAACCTCTTCTGATTTCAAGTGCAGAACCAGAACCATTATTTCTTATTTCATATTCAAATCTATATTCAAAACCAGTATAATTACTTCCACTAACATTAATAATACATCCACTTGAACTATTTGCATCATTATCAACAAAATAATAATACTTGCTTCCTCCAGCACCTCCACATAAAAATGACATATTTAAAATATTTATAACACCCATAGATTTATTTTCAAGTCCAATTACACCAATTCCCATTCCAATTGCATTACCCATATCTTTAATACTAAAATCTCTTATTGCAATTGTTTTTGAAACATTTTGAATTGGATTTTTAGAAAATAATCTTGCAGGAGGACTCATTTCCATTCCACTAAACATAGATTTTTTCATAGCTTCCATAGGATCTAAAGTTCCATATCCACCTGTTAAAACATTAATATCTCCTCCACAAAAAGGTTCTTTTTTACAATCACTATCAGCACAATCAACTAAACTATTTGCATTATTATCAATTCCATCAAAACACAATTCTTTAGAATCATTATAACAAGTATTATATGCATAACTCCAATTTGCATTTGCAGAAATACAAGCAGTTGCATTAAAACATTTTTGAATACTTCCATTACTAGCTATTCCATTTCCACAAGATAATTTATTACTATCATAAGTATAAAGATCACACCAGGATTTTCCAAATATAGGATCACGGATCCATTTACAACCAGAACCACTTCCACTAGGGTTTGGATAAGCAGAATTTGAACAAGTTGAATTACTATAGCAAGACTTACAACCACTATCACATGATCCTCCACCAGCACTTCCCCCAAACATAAACTTAGACATATCTTCAACACAAGTATAATCACCAGTAGCATTTGTCCATTTTCTTGAATTAGAAGGCATCATAGGAGGTGCACCCATAATCATACATTTTCCTTTAGCACCACTTGAACAATTTATAGTTCCATTACACCCTCCACAAAATTCAGAACAACCTGTTCCACTTCCTGCTCCACCCATCATCATAAAATTAGGACCACATTTACCCCCATTAAAACTTTCCCATCTACAACTAAAATTTCCCTGAGAATTTGAAACAGAATTATTACAATAACTTTGATTTGTTATATTCATACAAGGGTGCTGACCCATAAACATCATATCTTGCTGTCCACCCATCATTATATTATCTTGAAAACCACCAGAAGTTGAAGAAAAACCTCCGAGGATATCAACAGGCCCTTGTCCACCTCCACCTAAAGTATTAGTCTGAAAAGTCATTCCAGTTAAACCAATAATTGCAGAACGATTGATTGCTATTTTTAATATAGAAGGAAAAGGTCCACAACTTCTTTGCCAAGATATATTATATTTCTTATCCATGTCAGGAGTCATAGTTTGAAAACAAGTTTGTTGAAATTGTGGTAATGATTGATTTCCACAAGTACTTAAAGACCTATTATAAATCTCAAAAACAGTTGAATTATCTCCATATAAATAAAATCTATAATCTGCACCAGGATAACCCATATCCCCAAATCCACAAGCTTGCTGACAAGTTTGATTACCCATACATGACTCCATACAAGTCATATTTGGCATCCTACATCCAGAACTTTGATTACTATCTGAATCAAACTCAACAGTTATTGCCCAGCTTGAAAGATTATTAGGTCCACTTATTTGACTACTATTTTTAGTTCCCCCACAAATACCTGCATCAGTCATATTTGGAGATTCTACTTTCCAAGCAAGATAATTATCATCCATATCAACCCAAACAGCACCTAAATCATAAGCAGGATTATTACTAGGACAATTTTGTCCAGAACTCATTTGTTGATTTGATCCCCCCATCTGTCCACCTTTACATCCAGGACCATTAGAAGCATAAGGAGTATTTGCTCCATCAAAAACTCTAAAATTACTCCAATCAAGAGCAAAAACAAAACTTAAATTTAAAAGAATTAGGAATACTATTCCAGACATAACTACAAAATTTCTATATTTCGTCACCATCTTTTATAAAATATATATTATTTTAGACTATTTAAATATTTTCTTTTTTTTTTCGAAAAAAATATTATAAAAAATAATCCTTTTCTATCAAATCTCGTTGATGATTTTATTAATTTATTTATAAATTTAAAAAATAAAATATAATTATATCTAATAACATAAATTTTCGTAAAAATTTTGTTATTGGATAGATAGAAAATCACTGTAGTAAATTCCAAAAATTAAAGTGATTTACTATAACTTTTAGAATTAATTCAATCATGCTCACGAGTCTACACTTAACCCCTCTTTATTTATTACATTAATAATAATAAATAATCCCGGATTTTTATTCCTTCTAATTAAAGCTACAACATTCTGATTGTCAAAATGTGCAGAAAATTAATATTTTATTCTATATTATTTCTTAGCATTCTTTTTATAAATAATATAACCAACAACCAAAACAATTATAATAACAATAATTAAAAACAATAACCAATTTAAATTATTAGAAGTTAAAATATTTTTTTCTTCAGGAAATTCCTGAATATCCTGTTCTTTTTCTTCACTTATTTTTTTATCTCCAGAAACAGCTTCGGAAATTTTTTCATTAATACCTTTTATAGTTATACTGGCAATTCCAGTTGTTGAATTAAGTGAATTTAATTTAACAATTATATCATAATATTCATCAACATTAACATCAAACTTTTTTTCATCGCCAACTTTAAAGGTTGCCTGTTGAGTAACAGAAGAAATATTAATAATAATAGAATTAGAAGAAATAGTATCTAAAGCAAGAATATGCTGCTCCCCTGAAATATTAAATCCTAATTTTGAACCTGCTGATAAATATTTTGTATAGCCTTCTTTTAATTGAGCTTCAGACAAAGAAACTATTGTCTTTCCTCCTCCACTTCCAGAACCCCCTCCACCACTACTCCCTGTGTTTCCTCCGCCAGGTGCATCAGATGTTTTATATGTTGAAAACTCACAATAAGGAGCAGTCCAAACACAATTTACAGAATCAACTAAAGTAGCAACACTAGTTTTATCAACACAATTCTCTCCATCATCATTACAATGATATAATTTATCACAAACAGCTCCACTAGCAACAGGTATTTTAACTCTGCAAACCTCTGGATGTAAATTATTAATTATTTTATCTCTTGTCCCAGAAGGCAATCCTATTTTATTTGTATCTGAAATTATATCTCCTGAAGAACTTATTGTTCTAACTTTATCATTTAATGAAGTTTTTGTTAAAGTAACATTAAGGAATTCAAAATAAGCACTTCCATCAGATTTAGCAAGTTTAACATTAACTTTTCTTCCAGAACTATAATTTGTTTTCATTCCTGCGTTTGGTCCGCAAACTTCTCCCTGAATATGTTCGTAAGTTCCATCTCTATTAACATCATAGCTAACTTCCCATCCAGTAGGAGGTTTTATTTTTGTAACAAAATTACAATAGCTGCATTTAGCTAAAGAAACAGCTGTCTTAAAACTAGAACACTTGCTTACAGCACATTTTCCACCAGAATCACAAACACCTAATTTATAATAATAAGTAGCATTTGCAGCTAAAGGCCAATTTATTGAAACATTATATCCCCCAACACTGTCATTAGTTTCATAAATCATTCCATAATGCCATAATTTATATTCCCTCATAGTGCTATTTTTCATAATTCCAATATCATAAATTATATTTGTCCTATTTAAACATCTATCATCACTATAAAAATCCAAACTTCCATTAGTTGGTTTATTTGTATCATATATAATAAGAGTAGCATCAGGGTATTCTTCTATTTTAACTCCTGTAACTCTCGGAGATGTTGTATCAACATAACTAGCATCATTAACACCATCTCCTTCACAATTACTAGAATATTCACAATTCCAGTCATTACAATCAACATTTCCATCACCATCATCATCAATACTATTATAACAATCTTCATACTGTACAAATCCTTTTTTCAAAATATCCTCAAACTTTGCAGTATTTGCTCCATATGAAAATGCATCAACAATTTCAAAATCAATGCTTCCAGGAGTTGTCCAACTAGGTCCAGCACTATCTGTAACATCAGTTATATTTCCAGAATTACCAATCATAGCAACATAAACTCTCATATCTTTTGTTGAATTATATAATGAAGGATATTTTGCTAAAGCTGCTTTTTCAACAGCAATCATAGGTCCCCCTATTTCAGAGCACATCATTTTTTTCCAAGCACTCAACTTAATATCAGTTGCCTTCCAACTAGAATCATCACATTTGTCAGCATTAAGAGTCTCAACAGCTTTGCTTAAACTTGAATTCCATCTAGAAGTATATTTAAACCTGAATTCATAACCAACTGCAGAAGAGTTATGACTCAATGCACAACCTGATGTTGTACTTCCATCAGTATCTAAATAAACAACATAAATAATACTCTCATTTCCACTTCCAATTTTTTCATTTCCAAATAAACTAGATCCAAATCCAGAACCACCTCCACCAATCATGCCCATTACATTAGAAGATAATTTTTCCTTATTACAAATACTTGCATTTTCAAAATTATTTACAAAAGATCCAAATCCATAAGCATCACCCATATCTTTCATTCCAAATCCACAAATATCTACACTTGCTTGCTTTCCTGATTCAGGACAATCATCTCCTCCAAGAGGAAGAGGAGCTCCTGATTCCATATTATCAAACATCTGATTCATTCCAGCAGAATTACACCAACCAGTAACATATTTGCATTTTCCAGCCAAATTTCCTGCAATACAGGTTAATGAATTCAAACTTTCATTCATACACTTAGGCTGACATCCCAAAGAATTATTCATACACAAAGGATTTGCACTGCAATTTTCAGCCCATTGAATATTATTCCAACTCTGATAACTCTGATTTTGCCAGCACTGATCCATTATATTTGTACAAAAACTACCATAAGAATCTGTTTTCCACCAACATTCATTTGTAGAATTACAACCTGCTTCAGCAGAACCATACTGCCAACAATTACTTGCCCAGTTAACTTCACATCTTGGATTTGGTTCTACAAACCAACCACAACTAATATTAATTAAACTTTTATTTGTGCATAAAGTCTGATTTCCATCATATTTAAAGCAGTCAGAACCCATTGCACCTCCAGCACCTCCGCCTGAAGAAGTTGTTGCAGCTGAAAATCCTCCATTTTTAGGATCACACCATCCAGAATTTTTCCATTTACAACCAAGAGTTGCAGAACAATTTGTTGCATTATTTGAAGTATTAGTAGCAGTACAAGCAGCCATTGCATTTTCTTCACACCAACCATTTTCTGATTTCCACATACAACCTGTTACAGCACCACAAGTCAAAGAATTTAAATTAGGACTAAAACACAAAGGTTGACAAGAATCCCAATTTCCTCCTGAAGAAGTCCAAGAACAAATATTTACATCATTATTTGTCTGAGAATTGCAACTTGACTGATTTATTGAACTCCAACATTTATCCATAACATTTGTACACCAACTTCCCCAAGAATCTGTTTTCCACCAGCAACCAGCATTACTACAACTTGAATTAGAAGTATAATTCCAACAATTATTGCCCCAGTTTACCTCGCAATGAGGTTGAGAAAATGAATCTATTTTCCAACTACATCCAGAATGATTATTACACTCTGATAAACCTGATTGATAGCTCCAACAATTCTTTGGTTTAAAGTCAGTATGATCACACCAACCACCTTGATCCTGGCACCATGCAGATCCAGAACCTGTTCCGCTGCACCAAGTATCATTAGTCCATTCACATCCACTTGCAGAAGCAGAAGTACACCCTGTTCTATTTAATCCCATACAAATTTCCGCAGTACTCCAATCTCTTTCACACCAACCATTTCCAGTTCCATTACTCCACTGGCAATTAGTATTATTATTACAAATACTATTATTTTGATTTAATTTCCAACACCGGCTTCCTTTAAAATCACAAAAACTTCCCCATTGATCAGTAATCCATTCACAATCATTTGAAACACAAGTTGCATTTGTTGTCCAGCCAAAACAATTTCCTTCAACAAAACCACAAAAATCATCTGTATAACAACTTGGATCAGCACAATCAATTAAATTATCATCAGTATTATCAATACCATCCCAGCAAATTTCAACATCTTCTCCAATATTAAATCCGCAATTTCCTGTATTTGAATCTCCTTCCCATTTGCAACTTCCAGATTGGTTTGCAATACTCGTTCTTCCAAGATTACTACAATCATTTTGACTATTACATCTATCACAAGAATCTTCACAAGTTTTTTCTCCCTTATCAACGCAATATCCCCCTTGAGTAGTTGAATTATCAGTTATCCACTTACAACCACCACCAGCAGAATTTGCTTTACTTGCTGTACAATAATAACTTGGTCTTTTAGTAGTATCATTATTATTTTTATCTCCTTTAAATGTACAATCTCCACAATTATCATTGCAATTTCCTGCAATTCCTTTTTTAAATTGTTCTTTTGCTTTACAAAAACCAATACTATTGGGAGCATTTGTATTAAGAACAAATTCGCAAAAACCAAGTTTGCTTCCTAAACAAGCACTCTCTGCATTTGTGGAATTTACAGAATTTCCATTACTATCTTTTATTTCACAAGCAAAACAAGATTTATCGCAATTTGTTTCTTCATCAAATTTATATTCACATCTACCAGTAGGAACACTTATATTTCCTTCACAATAATTTTCACTAATCCACTTTCCACTAGCAGATTCACAATTTTTCTTATTATTAATTTTCATCAAACTTTGTGTATCATTTCCAAAAACATCATCAGAATCAAACTTGCATCTCTCACTGCTATTGTCCCATATACATGGCATATACCAGGGCTTTCCAGCAATCTGTTCACATAATAACTGGCTTGTAAATGCATTATAGTCCTCACAAAAACTAGCTCCTTCAGAGGGTTGTTGCATCTGATCTCTACAACTGCTAGACATCTTATTTTGAGTGCAGTTTCCATTTTGCCAAGAACAGCAAGAAGATAAAACTCCTATATTATTACATAAATTAGAATCATTAATAAAAGAACAATTTATTCCATCCTCAGTTATATTTCTTCCATAAACATTATCTAACTGAACACATTTACTGTTACTGTAATTACAACCCAAAACATAATTACAATCAGTTAAATTCATATCGAAAATATAACAATTAGGATTCCAATTATTTAATATTGAAGAATTACTCCCTCCACCCCCTCCACCAAAACTTCCAGGAATATTACAAGTTCCCCCTTTTGAAACATTATTCCAATCAGTATACTGCCACCAGCAATAAAAAGTATCCATACAAGTTTTTTCAGTAGTTATATTAGAACAACTAACACTAGATACATCTTTATAACACCAACCCCGGCTACTGTTCATAGAATCTATACTCCAGATACAACCTAACCCATACAAAGTTCCGTTTCCTTCACAAGACTGCTGACTTCCACTATTCCAAAAATCCCAAGTCCAGCAATTAACTTCATTACACCATCCAGAACTTACATAAACTTTCCATAAACAACCAGGTTTATCTTGGCAAGAAGATTGTGTATTATAATTCCAACAATCTTTTTTATTACAATAACTTCCTGTCCATGAACAGCTTAAATTAACAGAATTATTTACACATGCACTTTCATTTGTAAAATCCCAACTATAACAATCAACATCTTGACACGAATTATATTTCCATCCACAATTTAATCCTTTTGTAACCTCAATATTAGAACAATCGCTTTGATTATAATATTTCCAGCACCCATTTTGCTCACAATAATTATTAGTATTCCAAGTACAATTTTTTCCATTCCAGTCTTTAGCAGCATTGCATGTTGTATTAATATTATAACTCTGGCAGCCTTTTTCCATGCAATTTCCCCATAAACAACCAGTGAGATTCATACAAGAAGATTGATTCTGTTGTTGCCAGCAATTCAAATTGCCAATACCGCCCTGATAGCAATAATTCTGCCATTCACAATTTAATCCAGCAGAATTATTTGTACAAGCACTTTCATTTGTTCCAGACAAACTCCCGCAAGATAATTTTTCACAGCCATAATTAACTCCTCCTGCTTGCCAGGTACAATTTTTATTAGGAACTCTTGCATTTATACAGTCTGACTGAGTATTAAAATTCCAACAATTATATTCTTGGCAATAACTCCCCCAATTATCACTTTTCCAAGTACAATCAGTGTCTATAAAACAGGTTGAATTTGTTGTATACATCCAGCAATTTGTTGCAGATGAAAAATTTAAGTTAATTAAAATTAAAAATAAAACAAATATAACTAATCCTAAAAAAGATTTTAACCCCATTTTTTCAAAAATATATAGAATAACCTATATATAAAAGTTTCTAAGATCAGATCAGAGATTTAAAATTGCAGGCATCTTCACTTATGCTAAATTTAATTATTATCTCTACGATACAGGTATATTTATTATAA
>JAGVIM010000013.1 GCA_020056045.1 Nanobdellota archaeon
AGTTACAAATTGCATTCTTGATTAGTCTATTTCATTTCATAAAACTTTAAATATTGTGATTATCATTTTTATTGGTTATAAAAAGAAGTTAAAAAAAGATGGTAGAAGATAATGGTTATATTAATGAAAAGAATTTAATAGAAGTTCCAAAAATAAATGCAGAAGATAATAGTGAAAAGGAAAAACCTTTGACTAAACTTGATATATTAAAAAAACTTAGTTCTGGAACTGGACTCAGAGAGGGTTTGAATGATATTGTAAGGGGTGGAATGGGGGCTTTAATTGTTTTTAATAATTCAAAGTCATTTAATGTATTTAAAGGGGGATTTTATGTTAATTGTAAATTTAATTCTAAAAGATTAACTGAACTTGCTAAGATGGATGGTGCAATAATTCTTTCAGAAGATTTTAAAAAAATTCTTTATGCAAATACTTTGCTTGTTCCTAATATAGATTATAGTACTATTGAAACAGGGACAAGGCATCAAGCTGCTGAAAGAACTGCTAAACAAATAAATGGACTTGTAATTGCTGTTTCTGAAAGAAAAGGACTTATTACTATTTATTATGGTAATTCAAGGTATGTTTTACAAAATTCTCAAGAATTATTAATGAGAGCTACTGAAGCTCTTCAAATTTTAGATAAACAAAGAGATGTTCTTAATGAACTTATAATTAATTTAAATGTCTTAGAAGTTACGAGTTTAGTTTCTGTTGCAGATGTTTGTACTGTACTTGAAAGATTAGAAATGATTAGGAAAATGTCAAATGTTATTAATGAGTATATTATTGAACTTGGAAAAGATGGAATTATTGCAAGAATGAGAATGAGGGAGTTGATTAAAGGAATTGATGAAAAAGAAGATGCCATAATAAAAGATTATGTTGTGAGGCCTATGAGGGCAATGCAGTTTCTTGATACTCTTAGTTTTGATGAATTATTAGATTTAGATCATATTGCAAAGGTTTTATTTGGAAAAACTCTGGAAACAAGTATAACTCCTAAAGGCCATAGGATTTTAAGCAAAACTCATTTATCAAAACAGGAAATTGATAATTTAATTAAACATTTTAAAAATCTTGATGGAATTATTAATGCTGAAAGGGATTCTCTTGAAAGAGTTTTAAAAGGTAATACTGAAAATCTTCAAAAAGAGCTTAATACTTTAAGAGAACATATAATTGTTGGAAAGAAAATTTAGTTTGTTGTATAATGGGGATTAGTTATTTTTTTAGGAAAGATGGGGATGAGTGGAATTTAATTTTGTTAATTTGATTTTAACATAGATTTTAAGCATTCTTAAAATTTAAATAGGTGTTTTTTGTTCATTTGGTATGTTAACTGAGAAACAAATAAAAGAAATAAGAGAACATTTGGAAAAAGCTCAAAATCCTTTATTCTTTTTTGATAATGATAATGATGGACTTATTAGTTTTTTATTGTTACAAAGATATATTGGAAGGGGGAAAGGAGTTATAATTAGATCTTTTCCTGATTTAAATGTCTCTTATTATAGGAAGGTTGAGGAATTAAAACCAGATTATATTTTTATATTAGATAAACCAATTGTTTCCAAAGAATTTTTAGAAAAAGTAAAAAAGGATAATCTCCCGATTGTTTGGATAGACCATCATCAGGTTGAGCATCCAGGTTTATTATTTGAAAATAATGAAGGCGCTGATAATAGTGAAGGCACTGGAATTAGTTATTATAATCCTTTTTTTAATGATAAAACCAATGAACCTGTTTCATATCTTTGTTATAAAATAACAGGAATTAAGGAAGATATGTGGTTGGCTCTTATTGGAAATATAAGTGATTGTTATATACCAAATTTTTATGCAGATTTTGAAAAAAAATATCCTGAACTTGGAAAGAAAAATCCAAAATCTGCTTTTGATTTATTATATAATTCTGAAATTGGGAAAATTGCAAGAATACTTGATTTTTCTTTAAAAGATAGTCTTACAAATGTTGTGAATATGACTAAATTTATGATTAATACTAAAAGCCCTCTTGATATTTTAGAGGAAAATGCAAAGACAAAACAAATTTTAAAAAGATATAATGAAATTAATTTAAAATATCAACAGCTCATGGAAAAAGCAAGAGAACTTGCTGAAAAAAAATTTATTTATTTTCAATATGGTGGAAGTCTAAGTCTAAGTGCAAATATTGCAAATCAATTAATCTATGAATTTCCAGATAAAGTTGTTATTGTGGCTTTTATTAATGGAGACATTGCAAATATATCTCTAAGGGGAAAAGGTAATATAAGAAAATTAACACTTGAGGCTATAAAAGACATAGAAAGTGCTACTGGGGGCGGCCATGAAAGCGCTACAGGAGCTAAAATGTCTATTAGTGATCTTCCCAAATTCAAAGAAAATATGGAAAAATTATTAAAAGAATAGTTTTTTATATAGCTGTTTTTTAATATTTTTACCTTTAGGAAGAGTTCTGGTGAATTAATGGAGATAAAATGAGCAATTTATATTTAATCGCAACTAGACATGATGATTTAGTTCTAGGTCCTGAAAAACTTTTAAGAGTTTATGATAGAATTAAGCCTGATATTTTATTATCTGAGATGCATGAAACAGATTTTCCAAAGCCTATTCCTATAATTGAAAAGTTTAGGTATGATTTAAATGAGTTTACTCAGGATCAAGAAGGATTGGATGAATTTATAGGTGTTTTTAGTAGAGGTTCTATTGGGGGTTTTGAATATCCTACAAATCAGAGTTATTCGAGGGATCATAGGACCCCTAATTATCTTATTGGTATGCCTGGAAGTTTAGATAGACTTTTTTTCTTAGGACAAGAGAGTATTGATAATATTTTAGAAACGATTAGACATAAAGGTAAATTTAATCCTAGAAAACTTGCATCTTATTTAAAAAAGAATTTTGGTAATCCTTTGCCTAAAGAAACTAGGGATCTTTGGAATCAAGTTAAAAGAGATGAAAATAGTCTTTTTGGAGAAATTCGTTTACTTTTTCATAGAATTGTTACTCAAAGAATTGGGAAACCAGATAAATATATGGAAGAAAGAATAAGAGAAATTTATGATCCTAAAAAAGTAATTGCTTTTCCTGTTGGAATGTTACATGCAACAGATAGTATTAGTTATAGTACTCTTTATTCCAGATTAAAGGATTTACATCCTGAAAGAATACCTCTTTTAAATTAATAATTTTTAATGGATATCTTATTATAATACAGATAGTAGAGCTTTTATTATTATAAATCCAATTACTGCTATTATAATAATCTTAATAATATCTAATACCATATCAACAGGGTCTGTTCTTCGGCTCATTTTTTAAACACCTTTTTTTGTAATTCTTTTACTTCTGCTTTCATATCTATTAGTTGTTCATGTATTTTAAGCTTTTCTACTAATTTTTGTTGTTCTGATTTTTGATTATCTAATTCTTTATTAATTTCATTAAGTTTCATATAAAAAATTACGACTATTGCTATTATAACGGGAATGATTAATAATAAATTCTGGAAGATATTATTTATTTCTAATTTTTCAAGATTATATCCTGATATTTTTATTATTAATCCAATTAAAGCTGTTAAGATAATTCCCATTATTATAATAACTACATCCTTTGAATTGATATTATTCATTAAAAATAGTTTTATTCTAACTTTAATAAACAGGGTGGTAATTTAAAATAATCTTTGAAAAAGATAGTTTTTTATATAGTTCTTTTTTGATTTATTTATGGTAAATAAGAAAACTAAAAATATAGAAAAAACAGAAGATATTGCAAAGAAGAATGTACTTTTTGATTCAGAGGAAGTTAAAGGTATTTCTATTAAAGGTTATGATTTTGATAAGGGTGTTAATTATGATAAACTTCTTGAAAGTTTTGAATCTACAGGGTTTCAAGCAACACATTTTGCAAGAGCAATTAATATAATTGATAAAATGATTTCTGAAAAAGCTACTATTTATTTAGGCTATACTTCTAACTTGGTTACTTCTGGACTACGTGATATTTTTAGATATCTTGCGAAACATAAAAAAATTCAGGTTATTGTGACTACTGCTGGTGGAATTGAAGAAGATATTATAAAATGTTTAGGAGATTTTAAACTAGGAGAATTTAGTGCTTCTGGAGAATTATTAAATAAAAAAGGAGTTAACAGAGCAGGAAATATTTATATTCCTAATACGAGATATTGTGAATTTGAAGAATTTATGACTCCTATTCTCGAAAAAATATATGAGGAACAGAAGGAAACTGGAAAAGTAATAACTGTTTCTGAATTTATTAAAGTGCTTGGAAAAGAAATTAATAATGAAGAGAGTATTTATTATTGGTGCTATAAAAATAATATTGATGTTTATTGTCCTGCTATAATTGATGGAAGTATTGGTGATATGATTCATTTTTTTATGTATAAATATCCTGATTTTAAATTAGATATTGCAGGAGATATTCATAAGTTAAATGAATATACAATTGTTCAAAAGAAAACAGGAATAATTATTTTAGGGGGGGGAGTTGTAAAACATCATATAAATAATGCAAACATGATGAGAAATGGAACAGATTATGCAGTATATATTAATTCAAGCCAAGAATGGGATGGAAGTGATGCAGGTGCTAGACCTGATGAAGCTGTTTCCTGGGGAAAGATAAAACCTAATTCAGAATCAATAAAAGTTTTTGGAGATGCAACAATATTATTTCCTTTGATTGTTGCGAAAACTTTTGTTCAAGTATCTAAATAATAAAGCAATGAGAGAAAGTTTGAGTAGGAGTGTTTTGCTAATAATTAATAAAATTTAATCATTAAATTATATTACCAGTCTGTTGGAGTTTCTCCATTATATTCATGTTCAACTTGTTCTCCAGGATTATGATAAGGAAGATGCAAATCTGATTCTTCAGAAGAACTTCCTGGATGAAAACAAACACTTGAGTCTCCTAATATATCTTCTGAATCTTCTCCATTAAAAATATTATCAATTGCGCTTTCTCTTCTTATCAGTGATATTCCTGGAATCAAATGATCTTGTTCATATTCTTCAGATTCAGAAGGAGTAGGTGGTCTTAAAAGTCTTTTTCCATTTATTGTTGGAGTTGTAGTAGTTCTTGAACTAAACATAGGGTTTAATTCTCTTCCTAATGTTCCTGGATTAAATCCTTTCATGGTTCTTATCTTAAAAATAAAGGCTTTAAAAGCTTTTTGTTCAGTAGTTTAATAGGATTTTCCAGCATAAACAAAATATTCTGCTTTTTTATTGCAGATTATGCATTTTCCATCTTTCATCTTTTTTTCAGATATAAAAACTGCTTTTGCTCCTTTTGTTTCAGACTTCATTAAATCCTCGCATTCTGGATTTTTACAAATAGGAACAATCCCTACTTTTTTGTTATTGATTACTCTTTTAAGATCTTCAAGGCTATTTGCATTTTCAATTTTACTTTCAAATAATTTCTTTGATTTATCATATAAATTTTTTTGAATCTCTTCTAATATTTTTGGAATTTGTTTTTTTAATTCAGATATTTTTATTGATTGTTTTGTTAAACTATCTCTTCTAACAACTATAACCTCTTTTTTTGCTAAATCTTTCGGGCCTATTTCTATTCTAATTGGAATGCCTTTTAATTCATAATCATTAAACTTAAATCCTGGTCTTTTTTCTTCATCAAGATCAAGTATTGGAGAAAACTCTTCTAGATCTTTTTTAATTTTTTCTGCTTCTTTTAAAATTTCTTTTTTCTTATCTTCTGTAAAAATAGGAATTATTACAATTTGATTTATTGCAAGTTTTGGAGGAATTACAAGGCCTTTTTCATCAGCATGCATTGCAAACATTGTTCCTAACATTCTTGTAGATATTGCATAAGTGCACTGATAAGCATATTGCTCTTTTCCATCTTTATTTAAAAATTTAATTTCATATGCTTTTGCAAAATTCTGACCATCATAATGAAAACAAGGACCTTCAATTACTCTTCCACTTGGTAGAATATAATGAATTTTAGTTGATGCAACTCCTCCTGCAAATTTTTCTTTTTCTGTTTTTCTCCCTGCCATTCCATATAATGCAAGATTTTCTTTGCATACTTTATCATAAGAATCAAGAATTTGTTTTCCTTCTTCAAGAGCTTCTTTTTCAGAAGATAAAACTGTATGAAGTTCATTCCATAAAAATTCTCTTGTCCTGAAAAATGGAACTGGATGTGAAAATTCCCATCTTACTACATTATTCCATTGATTAAGTTTTAATGGAAGATCTCTCCATGATCTGATCCATTTTGAATAACTTGGATACATAATTGTTTCAGAAGTTGGACGAATTGCTAATCTTTCATTTAGTTTTGTGTCTCCTGCATGAGTAACCCATGCAACTTCTGCAGAAAAACCTTCAACATGTTCTTTTTCCTTGTTCAAATATTTTTCTGGAATAAATAATGGAAAATAGGAATTTCTTATCCCTAGTTTTTTAAATTCAATATCAACTAGATTTTTTATTTTTTCCCATATTTCATAAGAACTTGGCTTAAAGACAATGCAACCTGAAACATCTGTATAATCTGCTAAATCTGCTTTAATCATTAATTCTGAAAACCATTCTCCAAAATCATCTTTTTCAGAGGTAATCCCTAATTGATGTTTCTCTTTTGATTCTTTTTGTTTTTCTTTTGTCATGTTGTATTATTAAGAATTATCTGCTATTTAAAAATTCTCCTCTCCTTTTTTCATAAAAAGGTAATAAAAAAGGTTCTAGTTTTTTAAATAAATAACTCTGATTCAATAAAGAAGGAGTTTGTTTTATTTTAGCAATTTCTTCATAATCTCTATTTGTTAATCTTTGCAATTCTTGTTCATATTGTTCAATAAAATCCGAAAGTGCAAAAGGTACTGAATAAATAGGTAAACTACCTTTAATACGAGAATTAGTTCCAACTAGGAATATAACCAGGTCTTTCTAGACCACTAGCTCTAGTCTCCAAAGTTTTTATCATTACTTCTTTAAAATTAATGAATTTATAAATATTTCTTTAACCCATAATCTTATTAATTAAGCCCTTTTCGAAAGGATTAAAGACAGGGAAAAGTCCTTGGGTAAAAACGGATAATTTATTAATTAGGAATTATTTCAAATAATAATCCTAATGAGCCTGTAGTTCAACGGATAGAATAACCGGTTTCGGCCCGGTTGATAGGGGTTCGATTCCTCTCAGGCTCGTAAAATTTTCTTTAATTTTGAAAATATATTTAAAAAATTATAATTATTTCAAAAAAACAGCAATAGCAATACAACTAACTATTATTATTGCAGAAATTATATGTTTTAAAGTCAATTTTTCTTTTAGAAAGATTCTTGCAAATACAAAAACTAAGACTGGAGATAACAAAGATAAAATCATTGTTGTGTATATTATTCCGAGTGTACCATAACCCCAATAAAGTATTGCTCTATAAACTATCCAGATTAGGCTAACAATCCAGGTAAAGTAATGAGATTGTCTGTCTATTTTTTTAAAGTTTGGCTTAAATATTAAAGAAGCTATTATTAAAATAATAACACACCTTAAAAAATAAAAAGTCCAAGAAGAGTAATAGGGTAAAATCATTTTTGATAAAACTAGTTCAACTGCAAAAAGAAAACCACCTAGAAGAGCTGCGAGTATATATTTATTATAGACTAAATGGTGTTTTTTAAGATGGGATGAAATAAGAGCTATACTTGCTATTAATGCTAGAATTAATATTAAAGGATTGTTTTCGTTTGAATATGCAGAAATAAAAAAACTTAAAATAAATGCTATTAATATGGTAAATAAAGGCTGCATTAAAACTATGGGTTCAAATTCTGATAAAGTTTCTCTTTTTAAAGAATAAAAAATAAGAAGATTTGCTATTAATGCAATTATTGATATTGCAAAAAAAATCAATAGATTTGTTAATTGAAATGCTTTTGGATCAAGTCTCCAAAAAAAGAAAAGAAAAGGAATTATCATAACAACAATAACAAAAAAACTATAAATCGAATAGTTCTTGTAATTGATATTTTTCTTTTTAAGTGTCTTTTTTTCAATAATCATTCCTGTTGCTTCAAGTAAAGCGCCTAAAATTGGTATGTAAAACATTTTCTTTTTCTCTTTTTTATTAATAATTATGCAGGTTATTTAAATCTAAGGTTTTAAAATATTTTTCAGAAGATTTATAATATTAGTCTGTTTTAAGATATAAAAAAGAGGTTATTATGGGAACTATGAGAACTATGAGAACTAAAATAATATGTACTAT
>JAGVIM010000261.1 GCA_020056045.1 Nanobdellota archaeon
ATTATAATAAACATGTTAAAGAATGATGAAATCAAGGTATTGAAATTTCTTTTTAGTGATTTAAACAATAATCCCACTATGAGAAGTATTTCACTTTCTTTGGGGCAAAAATACCCTCAAACATTTAAAACTATTAAAAATCTTGAAAAAAATGAACTCTTAAGACTTAATGAAATTGGAAAAAGCAAAGTAATTTATTTAAATTTTTTAAAAGAGAATTCTGAATATATTTGCGTTGAGATTGAAAGAACTAATGATTTATGTAAAAAAAATAAAGAAATATTACTTATTAAAGAAAAATTAAAAGAATGTGGAAATTTTGTTTCTCTAGTATTCGGAAGTCATGCAAAAGACAAAAATAAAGAAAGTTCAGATATAGACTTATTAATTATTACTCCTTATAAAAAAGAATCTGAGACAATTAAAAAAAATATTAAGAATAAACTATCTCTGTATAATATTGATTTGAGTATTATTAATGAAAAAAGCTTATTTGAAATGTGGAATAATAAAAATGAATTAAATGTTGGAAATGAAATATTAAAAAATCATTATGTCTTAACTGGTTTTGAAAATTATATAAATTATTTAAGGAAAAAATATGGATGATAAATATCAAGAGAGCACAAATATAATCAAGAATCTGATAAGAGAAGAAAAGATTAAAGAAGCATTGCCAGAGAGCAAGGATTTCTTCTTAAATAAAGCAATTCAGTCAGTTGCTCTTTCTGACAGATTATTAAGATTGCAGGAAGAAGAGAATATTGAGACAAACATGTGGATAATTAATATTTCTTATTACTCAATGTTTTTTGCTGCAACAGCACTTCTTGCAAAATACAATAAGAAAATTGATACAGAACTTGGAATTCATATACTTACTTATCATGCATTAGTTCATTACTTTTTTAATGAAGATAATAAAATTGAAAAACAATTTATTGAAGAATATAAATCTGCGGTTGATGAAGCTGAAGAACTATTAAGAATTTCTGAAAGAAAATCAATAGAATTTATAGCAGATTTCAAGAATGAACTTGAAAAAAGAAAGATTTTTACATATAATCTTGGAAGCATAGCTGAAAGAAATAAAGCAGAGACTTCTTTGAAAAGAGCAAAAAACTTTGTTAGAATAATTGAAAAGATGATAAAATAAAAAAGATTATTTAAAAAATAAAAATCATTTATTTTTTCTCTTCGAGGATATTAAAATACTTAAGAATTTAGCGAAAAGTTTATAAACCCGGATTTTTATCATATAATATCTAAAACTTATAATAATATAATCACAAAATGGCACAAATCAAACCAACAATGAATATTGTATTTGTAGGTCATGTAGACCATGGAAAATCAACTTGTGTAGGTAGACTTATGTATGATAGTGGAATAATTCCAGAACAGGAAATGAAAAAATTAAGAGAAGAAGCTGTTAGACAGGGTAAAGTTGGTTTTGAATTTGCATATGTTATGGATAAAGTTAAGGAAGAAAGAGAAAGGGGAGTTACAATTGATCTTTCATACCAAAAATTAATAACACCAAAAAGACAAATTACAGTTATAGATGCACCAGGTCACAAAGACTTTGTAAAGAATATGATTACTGGAGCTTCGCAGGCAGATGCTGCTTTCTTAACAATTGCTGCTAAAGAAGGAGTTCAACCTCAAACAAAAGAACACTTATGGTTATTAAGAACAATGGGAGTTCAGCAAATTGCAGTTTCAATCAATAAAATGGATACTGTTGATTATAAAGAAGATGCTTTTAATAAAGTTAAATCTGAAGTTTCTATATTATTAAAGGGTGTTGGAATCAACCCGGAAAAAACAGTTTTCTTAGCAGTTTCAGGATTAATGGGGGATAATATTTATAAAAAATCAGAAAAAATGGCTTGGTACAAAGGACCAACAATATTCGAACAATTTGATTTATTTGATGAACCAAAAAAACCAACTGATTTACCAATGAGAATGCCAATTCAAGATGTTTACGAAATTACTGGAATTGGAACTGTTCCTGTTGGAAAAATTGAAACTGGAATAATGAAAGTTGGCCAAAAAATCAAGATTTTACCTGGAAGAAGTGGAAGAGGAATTGATGGTGAAGTAAAATCAATTGAAATGCACCATGAACAATTCACAGAAGCTCCTGCTGGATTTAATGTTGGAGTTAATATTAGAGGAATTGGAAAGAAAGATATTGCGAGAGGAGATGTAATCTGTGATGCTGCTAAACCAGCAACAATGGTTGAAGAATTTACAGCTCAAATAGCAGTTATTAATCATCCAACTGTAATTGCAAAAGGATATACTCCTGTATTCCATGTTCACACTGCTCAAGTTCCATGTCAATTTATGGAAATAGTTCATAAAATTGATCCTACATCAGGACAACCAATGCCTGGAAAAGTTGACTTTATTAAAAATGGAGATGTTGCAATAGTTAAGTTAAAACCAATGGGAAATTTAGTTCTTGAAAAATCAAGTGTTAATCCACACATGGCAAGATTTGCTATAAGAGATGCTGGAGCAACTGTTGCTGCTGGTGTTTGTATGGATTTAGTTGAGAAGAAGTTTGATGCTAAGTAATTATTAAGAAGAATATAATTCTTATATTTTTAATAGATAATTTTTTAATTACTTGAGTTGATGATTTTTGCTTATAAACACTTATTTAAGTTTGTTCGTAAAATATATTTTACTCATTTTATAATGCTCAAAAATCTCACATGCTCGCTTTTTTCGCTGATTTTATAGTCATTACTTATATATGTAAGCGAGTTTGTTGAACACCAAAACAAATGAGCTGAGATTATCGAGTCGAAAGGTGAGTCTATTTAAAAAGGATTTTCAGCAATTCAAGTTAATTAAATAACTTTATAACCCTTTTATTTTTAAATTTAATATGGGAAAAATAATTGCGATTGGTGGTGGAGAAATTAAAGACCTTGACACTTTTTCAATTGATGAAGAAGTTGTCAGACTTACTGGTAAGAAAAATCCTATTGCCCTCTTTATTCCAACTGCAAGTGGAGATGCAGAAGGATATTGGGAAACATTTAAACAGGTTTATGGAAAAAGACTTGGATGCAAAACAGAAGTTTTAAGACTTATAAAAGAAACTCCCTCTGAAAAAGAAATTAGAAAAAAAATTCTTGATTCTGATTTAATTTATGTTGGTGGAGGAAATACTCAAGCTATGCTTGATATATGGAAAAAATTAGGAGTTGATGCTGTTTTAAGAAGAGCCTATGAAAAAGGAATAGTATTATCAGGAATTAGTGCTGGTGCAATTTGTTGGTTTAAATATGGATGTAGTGATGCTCCTAAATTTGCTGATGTAAATGATAAAAAATTAATTAGAATAGATGGATTAGGATTAGTTAATGCAACATTAAGCCCTCATCATATTAGAGAAACTCATAGGGATGAAGGATTAGTTAAAGTAATGAAAACAACTCCCGGTGTTGGAATTGGACTTGATGATAATTGTGCTATTGAAATTATAGATGGAACTTACAGATTTATAAGATCTAAAGAAAATGCAGGAGCAAAAAAAGTTTTCTATAAAAATGATAAACCTGTTTGTCAAAGAATTGAAACAAGTGAAGATTTCTTATTAATGGAAGGTTTAGTTAAGAAATATTGATTTAATATATTCTTCATATTGAAAATATTTATAAACCTCATTATTCTAGGAATATTATGAAAAAAACTAGCAATTTAAATTTGAATGAATTTGTTAGTTTTAACTATAGTTTCTTTTACTTTTGGTAAATCCGGGATATATTAAACCGGATTGTATAGCTCTTCTTCTAAATTAGAACTATACTTCTGTTTATTATTTCTCTAGGAAGCTATTGAAATCAAATGAAAATAAACTAAAAACATTTAAAAATATGGCAACAGAAACATTAGAAGAGAAAATGGAAAAAGTCTTTGATAATAATATTTTGGGGTATGAAACTCTACCAAGTCCAAGAGGGCTTATGGATGATATACCTATATCAGTTAGAGATAGAGAATTTATTGCTAGTTCTAGAAGAGAAATAGAAGCTATATTAGATAAGAAAGACAAAAGAAAAATTATAATTGTTGGACCTTGTTCAGTTCATGATACAGAAACTTGTATAGAATATGCTCAAAAAATAAAAGATCTTTCAGATGAAGTTTCTGATGAATTCTTACTTGTTCTGAGAACTTATTTTGAAAAACCAAGAACAGTTATTGGTTGGACAGGACTTATATATGATCCACATTTAGATGAAAGTTATAGAATTGCAGATGGATTAAGGATAGCTAGAAGATTTTTAAAAAATATTACTGAATTAAGGCTTGCTTGTGGAACAGAGTTTGTTGGTTCAGTTGTCCCTCAATATATTGCAGATATGATTTCTTGGGCTGCAATTGGAGCAAGAACAACAGAATCCCAAGTTCATAGGCAATTAGCATCGGGATTATCTATGCCTGTTGGATTTAAAAATTCTACATCAGGAGATATTGGTGTTGCTGTGGATGCAGCAAAGGCAGCAAGATATTCTCATAAATTTATTGGAATAGATGTTTATGGAAACACATGTGCTGTAGAAACTAGGGGAAATAAATATTCTCATGTTGTACTTCGGGGGGGAAATGGAGTTCCTAATTGTAAATCTGAACTTGTTTCCCAAACATTACAATTACTTGATAAAGCAAAAATTCCTAGAAATGTTATTATTGATTGTAGTCATGGAAATTCTGATAAGAACTATAAAAAACAAGAAGAAGTTGCGTACTCTGTTATGCAACAAATAATTGATGGAAATAAAGATATAGTGGGGATAATGCTTGAATCATACATTCATGAAGATAACCAATCCTTTCCAAAGAATCTTCAAGAGAGAAGAGATTTAAAAAAAGGAGTTTCTATAACTGATGGGTGTATTTCTTTAGAAACTACTGAAAGAGTAATAAGAAAATGTTATGCTATGTTAAAATCTAGATAGAAAAATATTCTTAATTAAATTTTAAATAACTAAAATAAAAAAAATAAAAAAAATAAAATTATTCGTCTTCCTCGAGTACCTCAAGGATTTCATCCTCTTCTTCGTATTCTTCAGACATTTTTTTAACCTCTTTAGTTATAATTTTAATTAATTAGGAGAGTATTTAAAGTTTTTTATCATTTCTTTTATATATCCTCGATGAGAGAAATATTTAAAAAGAGGTATTACTTTCAAAATTTAATCCTAAAATTTATATTTTGGAAAGAAATAGTTCTAATAAAAAATAAAATGGAAATTATAACAGAAAAACAAACTGAAAAACATGTAACATGCCCTTGTTGTGATGGTGAGATAAAATGGATTAAACAATTTCCATTTGCAGAGATAACTGGTTTTCAAAGATTACAATTACCTGATTTAATAGAGGGTCCTGTTGAAGATATTCTTCCAGTATATCTAACTAAAAAAAGATTTTTTAGAAATTCTAGCATTCAAAATCCACAAATACCAGAAGAAGTTATGCAAAGATTAGCTCAATCAAATAGATTTTCCTATCAAGGAATAATTTATGAAAAGGTAACTAAAATAAAAAGATCAAGGGAAGTTATGGAAGATTGGCTTAAATCTGATCCAGATATGACTAGGGATGAAATTAAAAAAATATTTGGCAGAAATGAATGGGAAGAGGGAGTAAGAATATATAGAGATCTTACTAGAGAAGTAAATCAATTTTTAGCTTATTCTAAAGCTAAAGAAACATTAGAAACTCTTGAGAGATTTGTTGGAACTACGGTTTCTACTAAAGATATTTTTAATCTCCATTATATTAATCAAAATGAATATCCAACAGTTTTCGGGGAATTTAATTTAAGAATTGAAGAAAAAAACTTTGGAGAGTGTGTTTTAGGTGTAGATTCTGCAAGAAGTAGTGCAGATATACATTTGGGATGTGGACCTGGAGCATATATGATTGGATTTGAGTTAGATGTTGCAAAATTCACATATAATGGATTATTTAGATAAAATAGGTAAAAAACCCAATAGAAAGTTTTATAAATCTCCAATTGATTAAATAATACATTAAGAAATAGATAATTAATAATTATCATTCATGATCACGTTCATATCAAAAAATTTATTTTTGAAGATATTCAATTTTTGAAGAACAATATAAGGTAGAATAAAATATTAGAATAAGCGAGATTATTAGAATAGATTAGGTTTATTTCTTAGTAACTTAAGGTTTGAAAACCTAGAGAGAAAAATAGAAAATGGCTAAAATATCACCAGTATCAATAAAATACATAGTACATGCTAAATTTGAAGCAGATGGAGCAGTTGAAAAACCAGACATAATCGGAGCTGTATTTGGTCAAACAGAGGGCCTTTTAGGTGATGATATGGAAATGAGAGAGCTGCAAAAATCAGGTAAAATAGGAAGAATAGAAGTTAATGCTGAATACAAAGATGGAAAAACAGTTGGAGAAATTGAAGTTCCTAGTGCAATGGATAAAACAGAAACTACAATAATTGCCGCTGCTTTAGAAACAATTGAAAGAGTTGGACCTAGTGATACAAAAATACATGTTACTGAAATAGAAGATGTAAGAGGAAGCAAAAGAGACTATATTCTTGAAAGAGCAAAAAAATTAATGGAAAAATTAGGAGATGGTGGAAATGGTATTTCAGAAATGACTTCTGAAATAAAAGATTCTGCAAAAATTGCTAAAATGCAAACCTATGGAACTGAAAATTTACCTTGTGGAGATATTTCTGGTGATGAATTAATAATTGTTGAAGGAAGAGCAGATGTTATCAATCTATTAAGAAACGGAGTAAAAAATGTTATTTCAATGAATGGTTCAAAACTTCCAGATACAATAAAAGAATTAAGCAGAGAAAAACCTGAAGTTATTTTATTTGTTGATGGAGATAGGGGAGGAAATCTTATAATTAAAAATGTTGTTGAAAATGCTAAAATAGATTTTATAACAATGGCTCCTGAAGGAAAAGAAGTTGAAGAGCTAACTGGAAAAGAAATTCTTCAAGCACTTAGAAAAAAAGTTCCTGCAAAAGAATATTCTGGAGAACAAAGAACAAGGGGAGTTCAGAGATATGACAGAGGAGAAGATAGAAATGAAGAAAGAAGAACAGAAAGACCTGAAGAAAGAAGTTATGAATCTGCACCTGTTGAAAAGAAAGAAAGAAAAGTTAAAAAAATGACTCAAAAAGAAAAAGAAGAAATAAAATCAGAAGTTGAAGAATTAATAGGAACAAAAGGAGCTGCAGTATTTAATGAAAAATTAGAATTAATAAGAAAAATACCAATTGGAAGACTTCTAGCTTTAAGATTAGATAATGAACCTTATGTAATTGCAATTGATGGAACAGCTACCCCTAGAATAATTGAAGCTTGTGAAAGACTTGGATGCCATAATTTAATTGCAACTAATTTTGTTTATGCAGATACTGATGTTAATTTGGTTAGTATGTAAATAATAAACCAAAAAAATTTCTACAAATATTTAAATAATAATCTTTCTTAATTTATTAATGAAAAAAGAGAGTAAAAGAGCTACTCGCGTTTCAAATCAGTTATCAAGCATAAAACCTTTGTCTGATTCAAAACGCTCGCAAGTAAATATAATTTCCCTAGTTCTTATTATATTATTAGTTTTAGTTTTAATAGTTATTATCTGGAATGTTGTTAGTCTTTTAATTAAAAGATCATCTGCACAGGTTCAGGTTGATCAGTTTGTTGCAAAAGGAGATATAAAATATTATACAGCCCCATTAACTCCGAATAGTATAAATGTAAGTCTTACAAGAGGTACTGGGGAAGCAAATATTGCTGCTGTAAAATTACTTTTTGAATTTACAGATGGAGTGAGAAGTTATACAAATAATACAGATATTCCAAAAGAACTTGAAACAAAAGTTTATCTTGTTGATGGAAGTTATTTAAGCCCTTCATTAACAACTGATTTTTCAGGACTAAAAAAAATTAGTCTTTATTATATTTTTTTAGTTGACTCTAAAAATATTTCAAGTAGAGAAATGAGTTATGTGGCTGGACCTAGTGCTGGAAGTAGTGGAATTGGAGGAACACCAACTCCTTGTACTAACGGAGCA
>JAGVIM010000197.1 GCA_020056045.1 Nanobdellota archaeon
AGAAAAACCTCCAGATGTTGGCTAAAAAAGCCAACTGTCAAAAGTGTTTGAGTGATGAAATTAGCGAGAGCTAGAAGAAAGTGGCGAAGTCAAGTTTAAAACTTCAAAATACAATTAAAATTATGAGAAAAATTTGGACAGGATATTTGATTGTGATGGTATTAGTATTATCTTTGGTTAGCCTTGCTTTTTCACAAAATGTTAATGAAAAAAGTGTGGCAGATAAAATAAATGGAAATTTATATCCTACTCCGGACAAACAAAACTCGAGCAGCCAAAACATCCAAAGTATTCCTCAAATAACATTTGCTAAATTAACTGCATCAAGCCTAAATTCAATTGCAATTAAATGGCCAGAATCCGGGTATTATTATATCCTGGATGCACTTCTTCTAGAAATAGAAACAGCAAATCCTTCTACATGTACTTATTCATTTAACAGTGGGCCTGCAACTAACATGATAGATAATGAAACATATCACTACCAAGTTCTTCCAGGACTTGTTGATAATATGGCAAGTGAAGATCCATATGTGATTGATTTTTTATGTAATGATGGGACAGAAATTACTACTGCATCAACTTACTTTAAGATTAATACTACGGATCTTGACAATTATTTTTTTAGAAGTAATCTCGGAGAGTGGATTTATAACAGCTCTGAAAGATCTTGGCATGGAAATGATAATGGCCTTTTAGACATTTATCGTTGTTATTATGAGAACAAAACAGATGATTCTAAGAGAATGTGGGATGAAGTCGTAGTTCTTTCTTTTGAAGATAGAACTTCTCTTGAGGCAACTGTTAAAAAAGATTTCATAGATTATTTTGGATCTAAAATGTCTATTCAATCAATTGGTAATAAAAACTTTTATGTTTACGCTAATTCAGAAGAAAGATTTATTGCATGGATCAGTGGAAATTATTTTATTATAAATTGGGTATTTCCGTATCATAATTCAACTCCAGTTAATTTCCAATTTTCAAATGAGATATTAAATCCATATCTAGAGAAATATCCAGATGATCTAAGATATGGTGTTTGTGGAGATGGTAAAACTAATGTACTTAATCTTGAAGGAAATAAAGAAGAGTGTGATAAAAATTATGAAACAGTTTCATGTGGAAGCAACATTGGTGAATGCAAAGAAGGTAAGAAAACCAGAAAATGCAATTCCAACTGCACCTGGCAAAATTTTGGAACTTGTAATTCTACAAACCCTAAAACAGATATTTGTGACGGAAAAGACAATGACTGCGATGGAAAAATAGACGAAGATTTTTCCCTTCTTAATCAGATATGCTATATTGGAATTGGAGCATGTAAACAAGGAGGAAAATATATCTGCTCACTCGCAGGATCAAATGTTACATGCAATGCTCTTGCAAAGACACCTCAAAAAGAAAATTGCAATGATAAAATAGATAATGACTGTGATGGCAAAGTAGATTTTAGTGATACAAGCGAGTGCATTCTACTTAAGATAAACTTACCAATGGAGAAAACAAACTATTTTTCAAGAAGCATACCCTTTGATATTTATTCAGATCTTACTCCGAACGATATAATTTATTCATATACTGATTCAAATGGTAAAAAGATCACAGTTAAATTATGCAGCAAATGTAATACCTACAATAAAACAAGATCATTTAATGATGGAATATATAAC
Organism: Nanobdellota archaeon; assembly: GCA_020056045.1. Taxonomy (GTDB): domain Archaea; phylum Nanobdellota; class Nanobdellia; order Pacearchaeales; family GW2011-AR1; genus ARS1285. The sequence goes on from JAGVIM010000197.1 coordinate 1,674, forward strand.
ATTACAATAGGAATAATGAACAAAAGCCAGATTTTAGCAAACAAAACGCTCTTCTTTTTAGTGGACTCTGTTTCTCCAAAGATAACAAAAACACTTCCTAGTTTAGGATTTACAAATGGAAACTTTACAATAGAGTTTAAAGAGATAAATCCTAGATCATTAATTTTTTATTATAATAAATATAACCAGAGTATTAATTTAAACAAAGACTGCATTTTATTCAAAGATACTAAAATCTGTAACCTTAAAATTAGTATTTCAAATATGAATGGAAAAGAAATTAATTATTCATTTAATTTAACTGATGTTTCTGGAAATGAAGCAGGTTCAAAAACAATAAAACTTATTGTAGATACAACTCTTCCAATAATTAATAATCCCAATTCTTTTTTAAAAAAAGATCCAAAATATTCTCAGAACATTAAGTTCAATATAAGTATAAATGAAGCAAATTTGGATTCTATTAATTACATTGATTCTTTTGATGGAACAAAAGCTAAATGGAACACTTTATGCAATAAATTAAACAAGAATAATGAATGTATTGCAAAAAAGATCCTTAAAAAAGGGATCCATAACCTAAAAATACAAGTCATTGACAAGGCTGGAAATTTTATACAAAAAGAGATTAGGGTGGAAATTTAAAAACAAATCTGTAAACATAAAGTCAATATAATTTTTCCAGTAAAAAGATTTTTAAAGTATATCCTCTAATATATACTATGAAAAAGCGAGGTTCCGTATTAGTTTATTTTTCATCTTGCTTGATAATTTCATTATTAATTTCTATGCCTTTCTGTTTATCTATCGAATTAAATTTAACTTATGATGGAAATGGTAATTTAATTACTGGAGACGGCAAATATAGAGAATATAATGAGTTTAATCAACTAATTCGAATCTGGAATGGAAGCAGTATTGGTGGAAAAATATTTGAAGAATATATTTATCATCCTACAGAAGACAGAATTCTTGCAAAAAAAGTATACAATCAGTCATATATTAGTAATGATCATTTAGTTGAAACAGTTATCTATGTAAATGAAAATTTAGTGAGAACCATAAAATATCCTTCTGCAAATGTAATCAATACTTCGGATAAAATTTATGTTAAAGACGAAAATGGAATTGTTGCAGAATTTAATCCCAACCAAAGCAAAATATTTTATCATAATGACCATTTAGGAAGTACTAGTACTCTTACAAACAATTTCGGATCAGTTATCGAACAAACATTTTACGAACCTTTTGGAGGAATAGTCTCTGGTGGTAATGCAAGTAGATTTTATTATGAAGGCAAAGATTATAGTGATCTTATTGATGAATATGATTTTAATTTTAGAAAATATAATCCTGAATTAAAGATTTTTACTAAACCTGATTTTGGAGTGAAAAATATCTATGATCCTCAAAATCTAAATAGATATTCTTTTGAAAGAAATAATCCTTATAAGTATGTTGATCCTGATGGAAAGAATCCACTTTCAGTATTACTCGCTCCGGCTTTAATCGGAGGCGGTATAGCTGCAGGAGTTTCTTCAGTAGTTTATTTTTATCAAGTTTATAATGGAGAAAGAAAATTTAATGGATGGGAATTAACAACTATTGCTGGAACCTCTTTTTTGGCAGGTGCAATAACTACGGCTGTAGCCGAATATACTGCCGGAATGGGTCTAATTGGTGCAGTTACAACAGGAGTTACAGGATTTAGTACATCTAGTCTTTCTCAGCTAACAATAAATAAAGTAGAAGGTAATCCATTAGGTGAAAATGTATTAGAACAAGGAGTAATTGGAGGTATAAGCGCAGGTATATTTTATATGGGACCTAGTTCTGGAAATTATAGGATTAAGTATCCTTCTAGTTATTTCACTACTAAAACGGGAGGTAAATTTGCGATGTATACATTTATTCCCGAAGTGACTCAAAATTATTTGAGCTACTCTATCGATCAAAGTAGTTCAATTAATTCTGGAAGTAGCAGTGGGACTTATGTTAAGGAGGGTCAATGTTACTGTGGACAACAACCCCGAGATAGCTATAATCCTGATACCGGCGTATATATTGATGAAAATGGAAATGGCTACTCGACTAGGAATCCAGACTCATATAGTAAGAAAAAATAGATTAAAAATATTTAAAAATGAAAAATCAAAATAGTATAATCTGGAAAGATAATAGGGGAATTGAATTATTTATAATTCTCATTTTGAGCTTAAGTTCTGTATTTTTTTTATCCATGCTATTTTTGAATGAAATAAAGAATCGGTACTTTTTTTTAGTTCCTTTTTTTATTGCTATTTTCGTATTATATATTTATAGTAGAAGACGATTAACTTATATTAATCCGGAGGGTATAATCATTGGAAATTTGAGTTACAATAAAAGAAGTTCTTACGATCCTAACCAAAACTTAAAATTAATAAATTGGATTTCAATTAAATCTGTATTGATCCTAGGTAAAATTCATAGTTCGAGACTTAGTCGGACTGTAGACTATTTGTATATCTTAAAAAAGGATGGAACAAAATATGATTGTTTAATTTATGATCCTAAAGGATTTATCGAAGCTATTAAGAAATTAAATAAATCTGATTTAATCTCAAAGGATTCCAAATACAAATAAAAAAGAGAATTTAAATAATGAAAATAACTAATAAAAAACAAAAGAGAGAAAATATGAAAAAAAGAAATTTGAATAAATTAAAATTAATTGGATTATTTTCTTGCATTTTAGTTTTATTAATTTTCTCGCTAAATTTTATCTTTGCAGCAGAACAATATAAACCTTATATCCATAAGCCTAGTGTTGTACAATCTCCAAAACTACAAATGTATGGAAATTATCAGACTCAATTATTTTCTGGATCTATATCTTATAGCTATGACCTAATCGTTCCAAAAGGGATAAACGGTTTAGATCCTAAACTTTCTATAAGTTATAATAGTCAATCTGCATTACAAACTTCAGGGGTAATGGGTTCAGGATGGTCAATAACTTCTAGTTATGTTTCAAGAAATGTTAATTATACAATTAACTCAACTAATGATGATTATTTTATACTTAATCTTGGAGAATATTCAGAGAAGTTAGTTTATAGAAATGGATCTTATAAAACAAATATTGATAATTATTTAAAGATTGAAAATATGACTAGTGGGGGAAATGTTTATTGGATTGTAACCTCTACTGATGGAACTAAATATAGATTTGGATACAAAACTGATTCTTATCTAAACTCTAATTCAAGTAATTATACTTTAAAATGGTTTTTAGATTCAGTACAAGAAGTTCATGGAAATGTTATAAATTATTCATATTCTAAAAATCCATTTGTTGATGACAAAGGAGCAGTATATCTTTCAAACATAACTTATAATAATGATCAATTAAAAAAGATAGTTTTTAGATATGAAAGCTCTACAAGACCTGATAAAATACTGGTTAGCGATCAAGGAGATAAATTATTAATAAGTAGAAGAATGTCTGGCATTGAAATATATTTTAATAATTCGCTTATTAGAAGATATGCTTTAGCATATAAGGACCTTAATACTGAAAAAACAATTACTTCTCTTGCAAATATTACTTCTATTGGTGCAGATAATTCTTCATTACTTCATTTAATTCAATTTGACTATTATGACTCACAACCCGGATTTAGTAATAGTAGTAGCTGGTTAGTTCCTGAAGAGTTTGCATCAATAACAACTTATTCAAAAGATTTAAGTTTAAGGTTTGTGGATGTTAATAATGATGGTTTTGTTGATTTAATTAAGTCTAATTCTACTTCTAATTACACAAAATTAAATGATAAGAATAGCACCTGGAACTCTACATCTTTATTTTCAGTTCCTGAACAAATTGTTAATAGTAGTGATAATTATAGAGGGGTTTATTTTATAGATATTAATCGAGATGGTCTTTCTGATCTAATTAGATCTCAGGCAGGAATAAGAAGAGTTTACATAAATAATGGAACTGATTGGAAGAACATGAGTAACTGGAGTATTCCTATTGATTTTGTCAATGGTACTTCAGGAGATGAGGGAGTTAGATTTGTTGACTTGAATGGGGATGGTCTTATTGATTTATTGCAATCAAAAGAGATAGGAGATATTAAAACTGCATGGCTAAATAATGGAAGTGGATGGATTAATGTTTCTTCTTCATGGGTATGCCCTGATTATTTTATTGGAACTGGTGGAAATGATACTGGGCTTCGTGAAATTGATCTTAATAGAGATGGACTTACAGACTTAATTAAAGGTGGTGAACCTGGACTCGCATGGATTAATAATGGAACCGGATGGGAGAATAATACATTATTTAGACCTAGCCTTAATTTTACAAGTACTAACAATCCTGATTTGGGAGTTAGATTTATGGATATAAATGGGGATAATTTACCAGATGTTATACAGAACTTCTTTAGTAATGTTTCTTATTTAAACCAGACTTGTTTTAATATTACAAATAGTACTCAGAATTGTACTCTTTACAATGTTACAACTCTGACAAATATTAAAATCAATAACGGTACTGGTTGGGTTTATAGTCCTTCTTGGTCTGTTCCTGAATCATTTACCTATAATGGATATAATACTGGAAGAAGAATTGCAGATTTAAATGGGGATGGTTATTCAGATATTATTGTTGGATATAGAAATGGTACTTTTTATCAAAAAACTTATTTACGAAATGCAACAAGCTCATTCCTTCTTAAAAGAATAAAAAATGAGTATGGTGGAATAAATTCTATAACTTACAATAAATCTACAGTCTTTCAAAATGGACAAAACATGGGATTTAATATATGGCTCACTAATAATCTAACCTTAAATAACTCATTGAGTGGGATATTTTCAGTAAACTCCAAAACAAGATATAACTATTATGGCGGACAATATGATTATAAAAATTCTGAATTTTTAGGGTTTAATATAGTAAATGAGACTTCCCCTGATGGAACAATAACTTCTCACTATTATTATCAAGACCCTGTACTTAAGGGAAAAGAGTATTCAACAAAAATATATGGTCAATCTAATAAACTTTATACTGAAAATTCAAAATTATTTACAAATAGTTCAGATAATAAAATATTTTTAAATGTTTCAACAGAATATTCCTATGAAGGAAATCCTACTGCTGTTATTACAAATATTACTTATAATTATGATTCTTATGGGAATATATTGTCAGTGAATTATTCTGGAAATGTTGCAGTATCGGGAGATGAGAAGCTAGAGAAATATTATTATTTTTATAATACAAGTGCATATATAGTAAGTAAATTAAGTAATTATTCTCTTTATAATAGCAGTTCTTCTATTGTAAAGCAGACATTTTACTATTATGATAATTTAATTAATAGTCTAACAAAAGGAGACTTAACTAGAGTGGTTAAGTATAATAATCTTGGACAAAGTCCTGAAAATAATTATACTTATGATTCTTATGGGAATGTAATTCAGGAAATAGATCCTCTTAGAAATACTAATAACTATACTTATGATAGTGAAACAAATACATTTTTAATAAAAGAGACTAATGCACTTGGACAGAGTCAAAATTATGTCTATGAAAAAGGAACTGGTAACTTATTAAGATCAAGTGACTCAAATGGGATTTATACAAACTATACTTATGATACCTTTGGAAGAAATACTAAAGAGATTCTACCTTTAGATAGTTTAACATATCCTACAAAAAGAACAACTTATGAATTTGATGGAAGTGCTCCTGAAAAAATTACAGTTGAAACAAAAAATAATGATAGTTCTTATTCAGAAATTATTTATTTTTACGATGGATTTTCGAAGATAGTTCAGGCTAAAATAAAATATGACTCAAATAAGCAAATTGTAAAAAGTTATATTTATGATAACAAATCTAGAGTAATTGAAGAAGAAACTCCCTATTTTGAGAATTATTCTGTACAAATAAATAATTCATACCCAGGATATTTAGTTAAATATAGGTATGATTCTCTTGACCGAGTTATAAATATTACTTATCCTGACAACAACCAAACTAGGCTTATTTTTAACAATACTAAGGTGATTTCTATAAATGAAAATGGAATACAAAAAGAGTATTTAATTGATGCTTATAGAAGAATAACTAATGTTTATGAACATAATAGAAACTCTTCTGGAAATGATGAAATTTATAACACCTCATACTACTATGATGCTTCAGATAATTTAATAAAAATAATTGATTCTCAAGGAAATGCATTTGTTTTTGAATATGATAGCTTAGGAAGAAAAATAAGTTATGATGATCCAGATATAAACGAATGGATTTATAATTATGACTCAAATAACAATTTAATTAACCAAACTGATGGAAGAAGTACAACAATTAGTTTGAAATATGATAAACTGAATAGACTAGTAAATAAAAGTTCAGGCAATACAACTGTTAATTTGTTTTATGATAATCAACTTAACGGTACTTTAAGCAGTATTAACTATAGTACTTATTCTTTTGATCCTGTTTATTATCAATATATCTATGACAATCGCTCTAGGCTTGTTGGAGAAAAGCTTTATTTTGATTCGGTTTTTGTTCTGTATAATGGTTCAAAGGATGTAAAACAGACAGATTTAAATTATTGGATTAATCTATCTTCAGATTATGATTCTTCAAATAAGGTTATTCGACAATATTTCCCTAATCAAACTTTTGATTACTTATGGCTAACTGGAAGTAATCTTACAACTAGTAGAACATTCCCAAATTCAACAATAATCTATAATTATAATCTAATTGGTAAAATCGATAATATTGCAAATTTTGTAAATAAAGAGGAATATACTGCACTTAATAGCATGAGTAATAAAACCTATTTTAATGGAGTTGTTACTAAATATGATTATGATACTAGAAGTAGAGTTAACAAAATATATAGCAGTATACAAAATCTAACTTATTATTACGATGCAACTGGAAATGTAAAACAGACAAATGATTCTAAGAATAATCTGGTTTATTCTATGAATTATGATGATTTAGACCGTCTTACTAAAACAATTATTTATGACTATAATACTTTTGAACATGAAAAATATCTATACAATTATAATAAAATAGGAAATATTTTATCTACAATTACCGACACGATGATTATGAATTATAGCTACAATTCTTCAAAGGCTCATGCTCCTAGTTTAATTTCTAAGAGCAATCGTAATGCATCTCGAATTGAGATAAGTTTAATCAATCCTACAATTACAAAAAATGTATCTAGATATACTTTTTTTAATTTTACTACTCAGGTTTGTTGTAGAGATAATGATTGTTGGGGAATAAATGTCAGTTTAGATCCAGAGGAACATACTTTTACTCCAACAAGTGAGACTTTGTGTAAGGATGGCATTTGTACACAAACAATTTATTCTAAGATAAAATTTGTCTATGAAAATAGTACTTGGAAAAAGATAGAAGAATCAAGTAGTTTGAAGGGAGTTTGGACAATTTTAATAAAAGAAGATCCTGACTTTCCAGTAAAAATTATTGATTACAATTATACTACACTCACATTAAATTTGTCAAATGCTCAATTGTTTAGAACTACAAGCATACCACTAAAGGTTTATAACAAACTCAATAACTCAGAAAAACCTAAAGATAATCTTGGAAATATTAAAGATAAAGACACAAGTGTGAGTATTGCAAATAATGGTTGGAAAACAACAACAATAGATATTTCAGATACTAAAGAAAATCTACTAGACCAAGAAATAAAATGGGGAGATCATTCTACAATAATTACTGTTTATGATAATTCAAGCATTAATACTGATGATTCTTATATAAGAGATGACACTCCTACAACGAATTATGGAACAAATGCTTATGTTTATGTAAGAAACTATACTTCTTCTAATGAAAATATTCTCATAAGGTGGGATATATCTCAACTACCTAGACAGGCTTTAATTGATGATGCAAAATTAGTCTTATATACTGCAGATAATAACCTCGGATCTGGACATGATTACAATGTTTCAATTTTTTCAATAAACCAACCTTATTCATGGAATGAATCTACAGTTATTTGGAATAATGGTCCAATTGAAACAAATATTACTCTTCCTGCTTTAGATAAGGTTAATATTTTAAATACAGACACTGGAAAATATTTTTCATGGAATGTTACATCTGCTATACAAAATAAAAATAAGAACCAATCTTTTTATTTAGTTGCAACTGGAAATAATGGAGCAGGATTAACTGCTTATATTAGATTTAGAAGTAAGGATTATAGTGGTGCTGCAGAACCTTATCTAAATGTTACTTATAGACTCAAGGGAATGGTTTCAAATACTATTGGCGAGACTCCATTTTATAGTACTGTTAAAAATCCTTATTATATTGATCTTGAGCAAAATCAGTGCCAAAATGTAACTTGGGCTGTAAATGCTACTGGAAGCCAAGGAAATTACTTATTCTTTGCTTACGCTAATAAGACTTATGATATAGATATGTATAATTCTACAGATTTAATTAATGTTAATATTATATAAAAAACTAAATAATTTACTATTATAAAGTAGTTACTTATAGAAAGATTTATAAATATGAAAAGATAGGTAATATTAACTTAAAATGGCAATAGATAAAAAATTTACAAGAAGAAGTTTTTTAACAGGACTTACAGCTTTACTTGTAGGTGCTACATTAATACCAAACAACACTCAAGCAGAATATAGAAGAGGAAATCAAGTAATTAATAGAATTATTTCTGATGAATATCAAAGAAGAGAAGATGAATGGGCTGCTGATGAAAGATCAGATCAAAGACCTGTTCCAGAAGGAGTGTTAAACAGCAATGGTACATTTGACTTAAAAGTAAATGGGGAAGGAGTTATAAGTTTTGAAGTAAGACAAGAAAATCAAGATCCAAATGCTTTAACTAGAAAATATGATATTAATGATTTTATAAGAGCCTATGGAACTGATCATTGGAAATGTTTAACAGATGCTAGCCAAGCAAGAACAGTAGATTTATGGCAAAATACAGTAGATGATTCTAGAAAAAATATCTGCCAAATTTATGCAGATCCACATCAATTTTTTAAAACAATGTTTACTCAAGATAAAAAAGATGCATTTTTAAAATTTGATAGAGCTTATGCAAAAGTTATTGAAAATGGAAGAACAGACAAAAATGTTCATCCTGGATTATACTTGTTTAAACCAGGAAATGGATCTATAACTGCAGATTATGCAAAAGTTCATCCTTGGATTGATTTAGGCAAACCTACACTTCCAGATAGAATGCTTATATTTTTAAGAGAATATCAACCTCAAGTCGGATTTGATAATCAAAGACTTAGATGGGATATGATTAATGAATATTCTAAATAAAAATTATAAATATAACGCCCATTTGTGTCCACTAATTTTTCATAAAAACTGAAAATAGTTTTCCAGTATAATAATGAATTTAAACTATTAATAGTTATTTATTTTATGCCAATAATTAAGCTATTTAAAAAAGGACCAGAAGACATTAACATTGAAAGACCTATATCTCTTTCATTACTTGAAACAGAAATGAGTATGTTTATGTTAGATCCAGACGTTGAAGTAAAACAAGCAAATGGTCCTTATATTAGTCATCTACCTCCGGAAAGAGAAGGGTTACCGAAAAGAGTATATTTTACTGCAAATGTAGTGTATGATAAAAAATAATATATCATAAAAAGAACAAATAAATTATAGGACAGTTTTGGGCTCGAATTTATAAAATTAACCTTTAATTTAACAGTTATGTTCTATTTCAAAAAGATTTAAAAGAATAGAATTACTGATAATTATATGAAAAAACGAGGGCAGTTGACAATATTTATTATATTGGCTATATTAATTGTTGTAATTCTTGGAGTATTAATTACATTTAAAATAAGAGACTCTCAATTTGGAAAAGAAAGAATAAGTCCTCAGGCAGTTCCTATTTATTCTTTTGTAGAAGATTGTGTAAAGCAAACAGCAGAAGAATCTATTTATTATATTGGAAGTACAGGTGGATATTTTACAAGCCCTAATTTATCAACTGAAGGTAATATTGCCTACTATCTTTACAATAAAAATAATTATATTCCTTCAAAAGAACA
>JAGVIM010000208.1 GCA_020056045.1 Nanobdellota archaeon
ATAGGAATAAGATTTGTCTCTTTTTCATATATAAAAATAAGAATCTAGATTAATAAATCTTTAGTTGGTTTGTACTAGCTTACATTTCTGAATTAAAAATAAAATTTTATCTAACCTAAGTTAAGACAAAATTTCCAAGGTTTATAATTAGTGTAATGTTAATTTAGCTATAGATGATATATATAATCGATTATGAAATACTTGCATAATTTTTTGAGATATTGAAGATACTAATAAAGTATCAGAAAAATGGCTGTCTGCAAGACTACAATTTTCTTAATGTCAGAAAGCTAAGTAATATTATTATTTTAATAGATAGACTAAATCCATAAACAAATATAATAATTAAAATTGAATGCTTGAGAAAACTTATTTACTCATATCTCTAAGTTTTTTCATAGTTTCATCAAAATCTTTGTCCTTTTCCTGAGGTCTAACTCCCGGTCTTCCATACATATGAACTGGCTGTTGTCTAGGTGGAGCAGGTCTTGAAGGGCCTGGTCTGAATTGAGGTTGAATTAAAGGTCTTGATGTTGATTCTGGACCCTTTTTAGAAGAAAAATTATTTTTAACTCTAAAAACAAATACTTTTAGTTGATTTCTAAATAAGATTGCAAGTATTACTAATATAATAAGAATTATAAGTAAAATTATTAATAACCAGTTAGCTCCTCCTGAATCTTCTACTGGTTTTGGAGCACAACATTTTTCTCCTGTACTACAATAAGAATTATCTTCTGGTTTTATTTGTTCTGAAGAAGAACAAGATGATTTACATTTACTTCCTTTGTTTTCGCATTGATTAACTAAATCTGTTTTTAGAAGGCAATTTCCCTTACAACAATTAGCAATATCAGAATCTGCAGATATTGCAGGGGGCTCATCACATTCTTCATCTTCATTACATACTGCTCCTGCTTGATCAGAACAGCTTTCTAACACTTCTTGAGTTTTACAGCATAATTCTCCTATTCCACATTGTAATTCTCCGCTTACAACATTACTATTTTTACACTGCGTGAAAGCTACACAATAATTTCCTTTAGATTCACAGGTTACTATTGTTGTTGTCCCTGTATCTCCGCCAGTAGTTACAGTTTTTGGCCATACTGCATATAAAATAAAAGAAGTACTATCCATTGGCCAACATCCTGTTTGATCTTGTAAAGTTAATAAATAATTTTTTGCGTTTTTTGTTTCATCTCTTTCTTGATTTAAAGACATGAATGCTAAAGGAGTTTGGAAAAGTTTAGTACTTTGATCACCCCAAAATTGATTTTGAACTTGAAGTTTTAGAAGTTCAATTGAATAATCTTCTATACCAGTTAGCATATATAAAAATGCATAGGGAAGATATTTTTTATTTCCTGCTTCATCAGCCATTGCAGAAAGATAAGGAAGATATGGTGAAATGTCTTTTCCTTCTTTTACCATTGCAAGTGTTGCCCACAAAGACCCTTCATAATTACATACAGAACCTTCTGTAAAGCAATAGGATTCTACTTGTTCAACTGTTGAATCAAATGCAGAAGCTGAATGAGGATCGCTTGATACATAGAAAACACTTCCTAATGGCTTTTGATAAAGAAGAGATGTTGTAAATCTAGTTTTACAAGAAACAGTATAATTTTTAGTAATATCTGTTATTTCAAACCAATAATTATTATATGCTTTAATTAAACCTGTTGGATCTGTTCCGCTTATTTTTTTATTTTCATTCATTGTTATAGATTTACCATTTACTGTACATTCTGTTGAATTTTCAGTATCTATTTCTAAAAACCATTTTAACCCTGTATTTGTTTTTCTTTTATCTAGTAGCCAACTAACAGGACCTTCAACTTTAGCCTCGATACTTTGTAAAGAAATAACTGCAATTGCAGTAGATTTTATTGTACATGTTCCTGATTTGGATGTACCCCAACATTCATTTTCAGTTTTTCTAGAATTTAATAAATTTTTACAATCTGATTGTAAATTTGAATCATAGGCAATTGCAAGTAAATTAAAAGCAATTAATTCATTATTCTCTGAATCTGATTCTCCACATTTATCTTTTAATTTATCCTTTAAACAAGTATATGCTTTTTCAACTGCTTGATTTTCTGTTGTTTCAGCAGCATAGCAAATTGAAATTGTAAATAAAGTTACCAATATTAGAGCTAACACCACTACTCTTTTTTCTTTCATAAAAAAATTAAGTTATCAAGGTATTTAAATTTGTTGCTTTGATATTGCAAATTTAAAGTCATCTAAAATTTAATTTGCATATATTCAATTTACATATTTTTTCTAAAGAATTTTTTTGTTGCATAGTTTATTGGATTTTTAATCTTTCTGCAAAGTTCATCAGGATGACAAATATTAAGATCTTTATAATTGGGTTTATCACAATTAGGGGGAAGCATATTCTGATTTCTTTTAAACCAAATTAATTGAGATTGTATATATCCTATTTTTAGAGGTTGAGTGTTTTTCTCATTCCATTCATAAATTCTTTTTTCTAATTCCTGATCAGATACCCCTAGAGACCTGAAAAAGTTAATTAAAATAAATAAAGCTCTTTTTCTTCCATCTTGCGTAATTCCTTTTAAAACTGACTTTATACAAGGAGGAAATATATCTTCGCTAGGATTAGGAATTGATAATTTTTTATATTTTGAATTAGAATCTTTTCTTTGTTCTGGAATGTTTGGATTTAAATTTGGATTTAAATTATTTTTATTTATTTTATCTCTACTATCTTTTTGTTCTTTCCAATCTAAAGCTTGTAATAATAAATTTTTTGCTTCTTCTTCTTTTACTTCTGGATAAAAAATTTTTACTTCAAATTTAAGTGGTTTTGCATCTTTGATCTGAAAATCCTTAACATTATCAGGGTTAATTACAATTGAAGATAATGCTGTTTTTTCATGAAGCGAATAAGGCATTCTAAACAAGTGTCTTGGAGCAACTAAAATAAGATCTGCTTCAATTAGCTTTTCTGTTGCTATCCTTTCTTTTTGTTCAAACATTTCCTGATTTTTTCTAGAATCAATATTACAAAATTCACATGAATAAATTTCCTTTCTTGATTTTTCAATTAATTCTTTTCTGCATTCAGGACATTTTGATTTTCTTCTATTATTATATAAACCTTCTAAGTTTACAATTTCA
>JAGVIM010000007.1 GCA_020056045.1 Nanobdellota archaeon
TAATAATAATAATAATAATAATGGAAGTTGTTATGATAATGAAACTCAGATTCTTACTGAATCAGGATGGAAATATTTTTCTGAATTGAATGATAATGATAAGGTAATGACCTTAAATAACAAGACTGGTGAAAAAGAATGGCAATTGCCTTTTGAAAGACAGGTGTTTGATAATGGTAATAATAATATGTATAGGATTATGCTTGAAGATGGAAGTGAGTTAGTTGTTAGTGAGAAGCATAGGGTTTATCTGAGCAAAAAAGAAAACTTTTTTACTTTAGATAATCAAATCCAACAAGATAATATTCAAGAATTTAATTATACTAATGAAGAAAATCAAATTGAAAATTATATTATATTCAATTCATCTCTTAAATCTTGTGTATTAAATATATCAATGTTTGATTGTTCTTTAAATCCAGGTTCATTAGACCAAATTGCACAGTTCAATTTAATTGCTAATGAAAAATATGGTAAGTCTTTATCATGCGGAGAAAACTGTCTGGCTTTAGTTTCAAATTGCTTGAAAAATTCATCAGATTTAATTTCAATATATTCTGAAATTGTAGATAATACTTCTTTTAGTTGTGATTCATTTAATTTTGAATATTTTAATATGTCTGACTTATTTTTTAATAATTCTTCTATGGCATATTCTGGAGCATATAATTTCAAACCTAATAAATTAGAGTTTATAATAATAAATCTTACAGGATTATCCCTAAAGAATGAAACTAAAATATTTGCATCTACAACTAATTCCATAGTTTACCATCCTTTTTCTTTGTATCTTTTCCACATACCTTCTTTGATTTTATCACCTAGTTTAAGACAATCCTCTTCTGTTAATTCAGAATTTTCTAGCATTTTATCTAACTTATTGAGTAAAAGTTCTCTTTTAACTTTTTCAACTAGAAATCTTCTAACTGATTCTGAAACATTTAACTCAGGTAATTCATCTAATTGTTTCTTTAAATCTTCTGGAATTGATAAAGTTATATTTGGCATTTTTATACCTCCAAATTTAATTTCTGTGTATTCTGTGAAAGATGTGCAAGTTAATAAATCTTTCGATAAGAAAGATTTATCTAATTTCTCTCTCCAAAAAATTACAGATGTTTATTCATCTTTTACTAATATTGCTAATAATGAAGAAGTTTATTTTTTGAATTCAAGAAATGAACCTGTAAGGGTGAAAAGTATTGAAAAAGTTCCTTATTCAGGAAAGATATATGATGTTGACGTTGAGAATGACATAGTTTTGGTTAGGCACGGTCATTCTCAGGTCCTCGCTTCTTACGAAGCTTCGGATGTTTCTAATGATATTGTTCTTGTGAGAAGAAATTCTGAAAATATTAGTGATGTTACTCAGGACAAAGAGAGTGAAGTAGGCAAAAATGAGAAAGTTGAAAGCAGTGAAGAGAATTATGGTATTTGGAGTGGAAACAGCAATAATAATAATAATAATATAAGTGAAAATTCTGTTGGTGGGATAACTGGAAATGTTGTTGGAAATGAAGAAGAAAATGATTCTATTAATGAATCTGTAAGTAATATAAGTAATATTAATAATTCTGAGAATTCAAATATTTCTAATGGTTTAAATAAAAATGATGTTAGCTATACAGATCTAGATAATAGTGGAGATGTTTCTGTTGGAGATTTGTTAAATCTTGATCCTAGCTTGATATTTATACAATCAACACCTGGAAATATAAGTGCTTGTCAGATAATTGATACACCTGGAACTTATACAATGACAAGGAATCTAAATGAAAGTGATGTTCTTTCAACAGGATGTTTTAATATCACTACTTCAAATGTTACTCTTGATTGTGCTGGATATTTTATAAGGAATACGACTCTTGCTAAGCCTGGAATTTATGCAGGATCTGAAAATGGGCTTATTAATGTTACTGTTAGGAATTGCAATGTTACTATGAAACTTTCCGCTATAGGAAGTAATGGAATTAGTTTTGATTTAGTTAATAATTCTTTTATAATAAATAATACTTTAAATTCAAATTTTTATGGAATCTATAGTATTAATAGTTCCAATAATCAGATAATAAATAATACTGCAAATTCAAATTATCGTGGAATCTATCTTGATTCAAGCTCAAATAACAATCAGATAATAAATAATACTGCAAATTCAAATTATCATGGAATCTCTCTTTATTCAAGTTCAAATAACAATCTAACGGGAAATACTGCAAATTCAAATACTTATGGGATTAATCTTTATTCAGTTTCTGACAGTATTTTAACTGGAAATA
>JAGVIM010000042.1 GCA_020056045.1 Nanobdellota archaeon
GAAAAACCTCCAGATGTTGGCTAAAAAAGCCAACTGTCAAAAGTGTTTGAGTGATGAAATTAGCGAGAGCTAGAAGAAAGTGGCGAAGTCAAGTTTTAATTAGAGTTTTTTAAACTTAGTTATTTGTATTGCCTTGTAGTGAACACATTCTCTATACTTATGAAAATATGTTTCATTACAACAGAGATGAAAAAATATACTTCTAATCGCGAAATTGTTTATAAAGAAATTATTTTTGTAATTCATAAGTGAACAAAAAGGATTCAAATAAGATTAACGAAAAGATGGAAAATATTAAAAACTCAAAGAACAGGACTTGCAATACTCATCCAAATTTATTGGATGCAAATCATATTCATCTAAATTTATTAGATGGCAATAAATCACTGAAAGGAGGTTTTAAAAAATGAACAAATTATTAGTAATCGTGGCACTCGCTATGGTTCTAGTTATGCCTGTTGTTTTGGCAGTTGATGTTGGATCTGGAGTTGGTATATCTGTAACAACACAAAGATTCGCACCAAAAGTGTGGATGTGTGATAATAGAGTAACAATGGATGACAATACTGAAAATAGCCAAAACGTACTTTCTTTATCTGAAAGAAAACATAATTATGCATTTGAAGGGGAATCAATTCACTGGACTGTTTTAGTTATGGATAAAAATAAGATAGAAGAAGTTACAGAAGTTGTTGGAACAATAGGTTCATCACAAGGTGCAGGTAATGATGTTGAAGTTGAATGTATAAGAAGAGGATGTATTGCTCCAAGAGGAAAAACTGTTCCTAATGGAGATATACTTGCTTCATGTAATGCAAGAATAGATCAATATAACCTAACTACTTGTGATTCAAACACAATGTCTTACTATGATTGTACTTTAACAGTTGAAACTCCTATATCAATGCACGGAGAATATTTCATAACTGTTGAAGCAAAAGACCTTTCTGGTTTATCAGGTATAATGGCTGAAAATGAATATTGGTTCTTAAATCCAACAATTGCTTTAACAGTTGATGGAAGCCTATCATTTGAAGATGTTATGCCCGGAACAAGCTCATATTCTAACACTTTATTAGTTGGAAATGATGCTGAAGCTGGTTCAGGAGTTATACTTGATATGTTTATATCAGGTACTGATTTCTATGATCCAAGCTCAAGTGGAGCAAGATGCTCTGCAGATGCTGCTTCAGGAGGAATTCCTACAAACAAACTTGCTTTGAAGGAATTTAGATACTTCGTAACAAACGGAGCATATGTTTCAGGAACTGCAACTTTCGACACTGATGCCGAAGGTTATACTGACATACCTTACAGTACTGAAATTTCAGGAGCTGAAAGAATAATGAGATGGAGAAATGGTCCAAGAGGAGCTGCTCCAAGCTCAGATGTTATTGATCAAGACTGGAACAATGGTAACGCTCTATCTCCAGGCAGTGAAATGGCTTTAACTTTTAGGTTAAATATGCCAGAACCATGTGTAGGAGATTTCTCAGAAGGTCAAATATACTTCTGGGGAGAAGCTATCTAAGTAAAGATTTTTATTTTTTTATTTTTATTTCAATTTTTTGAGGGAAAAGAGAGAAAGGGGTGTAAAAAGAAGAAGGGAGCTCTTTTAGAAAAAGACTTCGGAGAAAAACTAGATAAAAGAAGGAGAAGAAACATCATAGATTTTGATGACATTAATAATCGGATATGATTATTGAGGTGATAATATAATAGTATAGTTCGGCTCTGCTGGGGAATAAGAAGCGAGAGAGATGAAAAATAATAAATTAAATATAATGTGTACAAATTAAGATAAATAAGGTAAACAAAAATTAATAATTAACAATCAATAGTAAAAAATGGTAAAAAATATTATAACAAAAAATAAGGAAATTATTGGAGGAGTTTTAGGAATATTATTAGTTCTTACTTTTGTTAATTTTGCAATGGCAGATAGTTTTTGTAAAATTCATCTTGGAAATAATCAATATGTTCCTGTGTGGCCGAGTTTTGTTTCTCATAGTACTGATGGAAGATTTAATTGTGAAAATGGAAAATGTACTTGCAAATTAAAATCAGGAGTCGGTTACTGTACTGTATGTACTAATTCTTCTGGATGGTATGCTTCTGATAGTAAATGTAAAGGAGATTTATGCACTGGTGGAGGGATAATTCCTACTGAAGAACCTTTAACACTTGTTGCTAGTTTTCCTTTTAGTGATGGCGGAGTTTTTACAAAACAAAGTTTTTTTATGAATATTCAAACAAATAAAATAGCAAGTATTTCTTTAATTGATAATATTAAAGAAACACAGATTAATCTTTGCCCTAATTGTGCCTCTTATCAAAAAACTGCTAATTTTAAACAGGGATTAAATAATATAACTATAAGGGCTGTAAAGGGGCTGGAATTTAGACAACAAACAATAAGTTTTTTTATTGATAAGATTAAACCTAGAATAACAAAGACTCTACCTGCTTCAAATAAATATGCTAATGGTGATTTTAGTGTTTATTATGATGAAGCAAATGTAAAAAAAGTTGAATTAAACTATGGAACTCAGGCTAGTCCAATTAAAAAAGAAATAACAGGATGTCCTAGTGGAAAAGCACAATCTTGCATTGGAACTGTTGATTTAACTGCATTTGATGGAAAAGAAGTTTATTATTGGTTTAGTGTAACTGATATTGCAAATATTGCTGTTTTATCAAAACCTGTAAAAGTGTTTGTTGATAAAACATTTCCAGATATAACTAAGTTTGATTATAAGCAAAAGGGATTATATGTAACTTTTAATATAAGTGTTAATGAAAAAAATTTTAATAAAATTTTGTATTATGATAATGATGATCCAAGAGCAAAAATATTATGTTCAAGTTTAACAAAAGGTACTTCTTGTGTAAAGAAGATTAGCTTTAAAAAAGGCCTTCATAACTTGGATGTTAGAATATCTGATAAAGCAGGAAATGTTGTTTCAAGATCAGCAAATTTTACTGCAGCATAATGAGAAAATGAAATTCTTATTATTTATTATGTTTTTTATATTACTTTTTGTTGGAAGTGTTTTTGCCAGTGATGATTATTTTTGTTTTACAAAATTAGGGGATAAGGAATCTATTCCTTCTATTGTAAATTCAATAGCTAATAATTTAATCTGTAAAAATGGAGAATGTACTTGTCATTTAAGTTCTGGAGGGGGATATTGTTTAGTTTGTACAAATTCAACTGGTTGGTATGCAGGTTATAATGAATGTAACAGTGATTATTGTAGTGC
>JAGVIM010000152.1 GCA_020056045.1 Nanobdellota archaeon
CTTCTTGTTCATACAAGTATTCTACCATTTTTTTAGCTCCTTTCCAACCCTCTTCATCATAGCAATACATTACTTTTTCAAGAACATTTTCTTTTCTAAATTCTTCTGAATATTTTTTTATTTCTGCATCTGCATCTTCTTCATATTTTTTACTAAGATCATCATCAACAGTTTGTTTTACATATTTTATAGTATCTTCTGTTGCTTGATATACATGTCTTACTTCATGAACAACTAAGGGCAGTAATGCTGGTGCTGATAAGTACTCTAAATCTGTTTTATTAAAAAATATTACAATATCAAATCCTTGTTTTTTAGTTGCTTGAACAACATCCGAAAAGCTCCATACATCAGGATCATAGGGCATTGTATGCCTATCTAAAAGAAATCTTGATGCAATAATACTTACTCCCCAGTCTTTTGGGAATTCAAAAAATGATATTAAATTTTTAATGTTGTTTCTAAAATTAACACTATTTTTATTCCAGAAGTTTTTTCTATCATTCTTAATTTCAAGTCTTGCTTTTTTGACTTGTTTAAGATATTTACTATTAATTACTTCAATTATGTTTTCTTCTTTAATTTCAATAGCATTTTCCATTTTATTTTTAAGATTTTATTTATAGAAAATCAATGATATTAGATTTTAAATAAGTTGTGTATGATATATATTTTAGAATGATTTTGAGTTATTTAGTATTTTTAAGCCTTAAAAAGGTTAATTATCAGGTTATTGAGGTTGTAGTGGCTAAGTTATTTTTAGATTTTTAAAAGATTGGTTTATAAGGTTTTTGGCTATTAAAGTTTTGATAAAAAATTATTTTGATTTTAAAGAACATTTAGATCCAGAAAATTCTCATTGTAACCCTCTGTTATTTTAATTCAGAGATACACAATGATAATTTTCTGTCTGTCAAGAACTAAAACACGCTCCGGGTTTTAACCCAGAGTTCTTGACAAATGCATAAACCAAAAAATAGTTGATAAAGTTAATTTTAAATTATTAACGCCCAACGATTAGTTAATATCAAGAACTGAAAATTCTTGACATCCTAAAAATTAACTTAACTACGTTTTTTTCATACTTTTAGCAAATTCCTCTAGATAAGACCCAACTAAAACAGCATCTGCCCCTTTTTTTATATCTGCTATTGATTTTATATTACTTGCTTGACACAACCATCCTTTCCAAATTTTTCTAGCATCCTCAAAACTTTCTTTTTTCATCTCCCCGTTTTTTAAATCTCTAGAATTCCAAATCACTTTTGCATTTTTCGGAATTTCGTTTAATTGTTTCAAACTCAATGGTTCAATTAAGCATTTATCTAAACAAACTCTTGGTATTCTTCCAACAACAAGAACATAGTCTGCCCCAGATTCAATCGCCTTTTTAATATCCTCATCTTTAGCATGAATTCCTTTAGCTAAAATGGGTTTATCTGTCAGTTTCCTTGCGTTTCTAACCAAATCAAAAGATCCATTCCATTTGGAGTCTGTATGAATAGAAATTATATCTCCTACTTCATTAGCTATCTTAAAAAGATCATTCCAATTTTGGTTACTCTTGAAGCCAAATGGAGAATCTGTTTTTACTTCTGCTATAATTTGAATTCCTTGATACATCTAATAATCTAAATACTAGACTAAAAATATGTTTCGGTTGAACGCCCTTACGAAGATTCGAACTCCGGTCTCAACCTTTTCGCGAGTTCGATTAGTTATTTTATGATTTTTTCATAATCAAACATCACTCACCGCAAGGTCGCATTCTATCCACTGAACTATAAGGGCTTGATTTAATATTCTATAATAAATTTTAATGGGACTTCTAGTTTAAATTTGTTTAGTTGTTCGAAAAGATTTAAATAGTTATTTTCTTTATTTTATTAATGAAAAAGGGTGTGAATAGAAGGATGAATAAGATTAACTCGCGTTCATGTTTTGCTATTAAGGCAAATAGATTGTTAAAATCTAAACGCTCGCAGGCTACAATATTTATTATTATTGCAGTGCTTTTGGTAGGAACTGCGGCTATTGCTTTTTTTGTTATAAAAAATAATTCTTCAGATCTTTCTTCTGAATTTTCAACTGATCCTGATGTTCAAGCAAAATTTAATCAAGTTAAAACTAATATTGATGATTGTATGAAATTTACTTCTCAAGAAGCTCTTGATGTGATTGGTTTTCAAGGAGGATATTATAAGAAACCACTTGAATATTATGATTTATCTTGGATTTTTATCCCTTATTATTATAAACAAGGAAAATTATTAATGCCTACAAATTCAGAAATACAAAAACAATTAGGGTTATTTGTTGATGAAAATATCAAATATTGTTTCGATAGTTTAGATACAGGAGATTTTAAAATATTTTATTCAAGTTTTAAGACTAATGTTAAAATAAATGCTGAGGAAGTTGTTTTTAATATTGATGCTCCCATTGTTATTAAAAGACAGGATAAGAGTATTAAATTTGAATTAAGTGGTCAGCCAATTACTCTTAATTCTAGATTAAAAGAAATGTTGGAAGTTGCTAAATTTATTACAGAAAATCACGGTGCTGATGAAACTGTTTGTTTGAGTTGTATTGAAAATATGGTTATAGAAAGAGATTTGTCAATAGATATGATTGATTGGCAAGATTCTTCAACTTTATTTGTAATTTCTACAAATAATACAGGGTCTAATCCTCCTGATTTTGAATTTTTAAATAAGTATAAACCTGTAGGTAATATTAATGATATTACTATCTAAATAATATTTATAAGTTTTATTTTATATTTAATATGGTAATAATTCAAAATCGGCAAGGGTATAAGTTATTTCTTTTTTTATTAGTTATTATTTTAATTTTACCAATGATAATTGGAGCAGGAATTGATTGTAGTAAAGTATTTCAAAATAAAGCTGATGTTAATAAATCAGATTTAGTTTATTGCTATGGGAAGAATGTTGATGAATTTACTAAGTTACCTCAGGAAGTTCAAGAATCTTATCTTAGAAAAAATTCTGAACAATTTTTAAATGGACTTTCAGAATCTATGGATGAAAAGAAAGTTGGAAAAGATGAAGCAAAGAAAAATTTAGATAAACTTGTTGATTCTTGGACAAAAAAGAATGATAAGGGTAATTTGTTTAGTGATGATGTTAAGAATAAAATATGGAACTATTTTAGTAAAGCTGGAAAACAAAATGATTTTTTAAAATCTGTTGCAAATAAATTATTTTGGCAAAAGTATGATTCTGTTTCTAAGAGTGAGGGATGGAAAGATCCCAGTAAGGTTGGAATAGACAGTGTTAATTTAAATGATAAGGATGGAAAACTTATTTGGAAAGGAAATAAACTCGGTCTTGTGGATTCTAAGGGAGAATTTACGGGATGGGTTGATTTAGAGAATTCTGCAAGATGGTTGGAGAAAATTGATTTTAAAGATGGGGAATTTAGTTTAGGATTTGATACAGGTCATGGTAAGAAAGATAGGTCTTTTTCACAGGGGACTATTGGAAAAATGGGTGAATTAATTGGGTCTGATGGAAAAGAAATAGGGGCTAGAATGAATGAGGGATTAACTGGTATGGAATTTAAGGATAATAAATTTGTTTGTACTTATAAAATTGGTGAAAAAGAAAAAACTATTAGTATTGGTCCTAGTGATTTAGGTGAAGAGTTATTTACTAATCTTAAGGATTCAATTAAAAAAGGGGCTACAAATTTTGGTGCAGGTCAAGATGTTATTTCTAAAATAGATGATATTACTAAGGGTAAAATTGAAGAGGCGTTAAAAGAAGTTGGGCAGATTGGTGTTGATTTTAGATCAGCTGATGCTTCTAGTCAATCAGCTTTTCCAACTAATAATAGGCTTAATGTTTTATGGGGTGAAGGGGATAATCAAATGAAGATAGGTTATGATGAAAAAGGAAATCCTGAGTTAAAAGCTTATAATGGGGCAATGGCAGTTACAACTACTCTCCAAGGTAATGTTAATCTTGCAGTTAAACCTTGGAGTTTAAAAGATGATACAAATAATAATGCTCCTGAAGCAGGTGTTTTTAAATTTAATAAATATGGAGAATTAACTGCAGCACAAAATACTATTTTTTCTTTGTATAATAAGGATGGGAGTGAGTTTGGTACTACTTATTTATCTCGTGCAGAATTAATAGGAGTTAATATTCTTGAAAATAGTTTTGCTAATGCTTTGATAAGGGGTGATATGAAAGCTGTTGCAGAAGCTGTTTTAAAAGATACGGATATTGTTAAAAAAACTCTTTCAAGTACTGAAAATTTAGATGTAAAAGCAGAATTGTTAAATTATATAAGGGGGCAATTAAAAAGTCCTGAAACTTCTGTTGAATTAAAAAATAAATTAAATGATGTACTTGCTTCTGTTGAAAAAAATTATGAAATTGGTGCTGGAAATTTAATGAGATATGCTATTGCTGGAAATGAAAAACTTACTGCGCCAGATCAAGCAACTGTTGATTCTGCTTCAAGAGAGGGGGTTGATCTTATTAGGGGGGGAGTTAGTCAGTTTCTTTCAGATACTGCTAATGTTGAATCTTTGTTAAAAGGTGAAAAAGGTGGTTTGAATAAATTTTTAAATGCTTATTTAGGAGATAAGCTTTCAGATTCTAGTATTTCTGGAATTCTTAGTAATGATATTACTGATGCTGTTAGGGATATTGCTTCTAAAGTACCAGCTAGTGCAAGTTTACTTGCCAAAGTAAATGGGGATATTGATTTTGAAAAGTTAATAGAAGAATCAAAAACAAAATCAGAAAACCCTTCTCAATCATTAGGGGAGAATATTAATCAAAAGCTTAAGGAATCTGCACCTCAGCTTAGTGAAACTAATAGAAATGCTATTGTAAATGCGGTAACTAGTCTTGTTTCTGAAGCAGAAGCAAAAGTAACTCAGGAACGAGATGCATTTAGGGAAAGAATGAAAAAAGATATGGAAATAAATTCTCCTTATAAAAATCAAATTACAATTGATGAACAATTAAAAGAGGTTAGAGTTGAAAGTGATAAGATTGTTATTTATGATGCAAAAACTCAGCTTTCTTCTTTTACTGCAAAAAGTACAAAGACTGAAAAAAGTGATGTTGGATCTGTAATAAATTTATATAGCAATGGAAGGCCGGTTATGACTTTTGATGGAGATAAGACCTATTCTCCTGGATTAGTTCAGCAGGAAAATTATAATCCTATTGGTTTGATGATTAATGAAAAAACAGGAGAATCTTGGACTTTAATGGATTTTGGAGAGGGTTATAAAATTTATGATCCTAAAGAAGCTGTGGAAAAATTTGCTGGTTGGGGAACTGCAACTGTAACTAAAAATGGAATACCTATACTTGGTTCTGTTTCAATACCATTTTCAACTACCTATAATGTTATTAGGGGAAGTTTAACAGGAGATATTGGAGCAGATCCTAATGCTGCAATTTCTATCACATATAAGCCTGATACTGATTGGGGCCCTCTTCCTGGGAGATTTTTTGTTGGAAGAATTGTAAATCGTTTTGCAAATAAAAAAGCAAATGAGGAAGCACAGAAAGAAGATTTTAAGTTATCCGAATTTACTGATAAATTATCTTCTGAAATTGATGGTCAGTATCAACAAAAAATTGATAGATTTGGTGGTGAAGCAAATATGGTTAAATTACTTGAACAATCAAGAAATCAGTTGCAATTAGCTGATAAATTTAATGTAAATGTTCCAAACAGACTTGAACTTGAAGATAATCTTTATCTGGGTTCTAAGGTATTACAGGGAAAAGAAGCATTTAAGGCAGAATTTGATAAAGTGTTAGGGCCTATGTCACAACATTCTATTGAGTGGGGAAACAATTTTAAAATCACTAATACTGGAGTTTATGTTGGAGAAAATAAAGTTGTTGATGCTAGTAATGATCCTGGAATGCAAGTAGTACTTAGAACTCTTGTAAGACAAATATCTGGAAATCCTAGTAGACTTACTGAACATCAAACAAGGGTGAAATAAAATGAAAAATAATAAAATTATTGGATTGAAGAAAATTTTTATATTATTAATTTTATTTATTTTAATATTAAATTTAGTGATAATTTTATATGCTGCAGAACAATCAACTAGCTCAAATTCTAATTCAAAAACATTGGAAGAATATTTAAGTGAAAATCAGGGAGATAAGACTAGTCCTGGAACTAGTAATTTTATGGAATTAACTGGTGGAAAAAGAAATGATGTTTTTCAAACAGCAAGTGATCCTGAGAGTAGAAATGCTATGATACAACAGGTTTCTATAAAAGCAAATGAAGTTATGATAAATAGGGTTGAAGGGGCTAATTTAATCAGTATTGTTTTGGAAACAAGGCTTAATGATGTTTATAAAAAATTACAGGAAAATAAATTTGATTTTCTTAAAATAACTGATATGGATAAACTTAAGGAAGCTGTACAATCTGTTGGAGTTCCTTGGGAAAGTGCTGAAAAAAGACTTCATTCAAAACTTGATAAAAATTTAATTGATTTTGAAGAAAGTAAAACTAAAAAACTTAAATGGTCTGATTTGAAAGATAAAAATGGAAAGCCAAGAAATATAATTGGTGATGGGGATGTTTGGTTGGATATGGATAATCTTCCTTTAATGACAAAGGGAATTCAGTATAAGGAAGGGAAGTTTACATTAACTCTTGAAAATGGGGGAAAATTAGTTATTGGAAAAGGTTCTACAAATGAAAAAGGAGAAATCAATTTTATTGCAAATCTTCCTGATAAAGGGGTTAGAAAGTTTACTGGAGAAGATGGAAAGGAAAATTATATCCCTGGATTAAAACAGTTTATTTCTAATGATCCTAATTTTGTTCCTAGTTTAAAGAATTTTAGATCTTCTTCTGATAAAGGAGAGATTGAAATTACAAGTGAAGGTTTTTCTATTAAAGGAGATGGAGCAAAAATAGATTATGGTGAATTTTCATTTGGAAGAAAAGCAGGAGAATCTTCTTCTGAAAGTTATGTTAAATTTTATGAAGAGGGAATGATTTTGAAAGGAACTGAAATGAAGTATGGTTCTGAAGTTAAAGTTGGATCCACAAAAAGCGATTTTGTATTTAGGCCAAATGGAGATCTTCCTGCTAGTGTGGTTAGTTTTTTAGATTCTGATGGTAAAAAGATTTGGGGAAATTTTGATAGTAGTGGAAAATTAACTCATGTTGCAAGAGAAGGAATACAATCTGGTACTAAGGATGATTGGGTTGAATTAAAAGGAAAGGATGGAAAAATTGAGGCTGGATTTTTAAAAAATATTTATGATTCTTCTGGTTCTGTTGTTAAAAGTTTAATATCTGATTCTGTTGGTGGAAAAAGGGTTACATTTTCTCAATTAACTGAAAAATTTTATTCTGATCAAAGTCATAAAAAGGAAGGAGAAAGGATTTCTATTGATTCTACTCAATCTGATTTTTTAGTAATAAATGCAAAGAATTATGATGTTGGTGGGACTGGTACAATACAACCTCTACATGATTTGACTTCTCTTAGGGCCTATGATACTAAGGATTTTTATGTTCTTGCTGGAGAAAAAAATAAAGCTGGAGAAAGATATTATATTCATCTTGAAAATAATGAATTAAAAGTTTCTGGAAATTCTAATATTAAACCTGAAATAAATATTAATAATATAAATTTACTTGGTGATAATCAGGTTATTTCAGAACAGAAATGGAAGCTTTCTATGGAAGCTAATTCTAAGGGAAATTTTGTTAGTGCTTCAAATAGGGTGATTGAGGGAATTACTTCAGGAGTTGTTAGTGAATTTACTTTACCTAGCGGAGTTAAAATTAATAAACCTGTTACTGTAGGTATCACTTTAGATATTAATGAAGATGATTTTAATAAAAATGTTAAACCAGGAGTAGAGGGTGTATGGTTTAGTAGTTCTGAGAGAGATGCTGCTATCGAGGGTTCTTTAAAATCAGATACAACTCTTCGTGCAGATATTATAATTCCTTTAAAGGGAGTTAGTGTTAATGGTGAACAAGCTGCTGAATTAGTTGATAAAATTACTCCTGCAGTTATTAAGGGATTTTTTCCTCAAGAAGGTATTCCTATTGAAGGTAAAAATCTTGAAATAAAGATGGAAGTAGTGGATAGTTTAAAGGCAGCTTTAGTAAAATCTTCTAAAAGTATTGATTATATTGAGCTTGATAAGATTTCAGTTGAACTTCAAAATAATCCTTCTACAAATATTGTTTCTTTAGTACTTGTTTCAGGAAATAAAAAAGGAACTGCTGTTCCTCTTGATCAAATATTTGGAGATAGTACTCAATCACTAGGTAGGGATCTTCTTGAAGCTAGTTTAAGATTACCTGATAATACTAAGGGGAGTATAGAACAATTTAGTTATGGATATCTTTCTAGTACCTATAGCCGTGCATTAAGTGATCCGGGTAAATCTCAGAAATATTCTGGTTCTCAACTGAGATATATGTTTGAAAGCAATCTTGGAACTGGAAGAAGTGGACTTACTTCTAAATGGAATAATATGGTTTATAAAGGAGATGATTTATTTTTTAATGGTTACGAACCAGGTTATGTCAAAAGTTATATTTATAGTCCATCAAATGGTTTTTTGAAAAATTATTTTAATACGGTTACTAAGAAGTAATTTTATTTTGAAAGATCTTTAGTTTTTGAATAATCTTTCCATTGTTCTCTGTTATTGTTTGGTCCATATGCGTTTTTATAGTTATATTCTCCGCAAAGAATTTTACCATATTTTTCATCTATTTCTTTCATTTTTTTATCTTTTAGTTCTGGATGATTTTTTAAACTATCTTGATTAAGATGACCCCAATTAGTAGATTCAAGGAATGCACTTTGTTCTAAAGTTCTTTCTTCATAAGGTACTTTTTGTATTGTGTGTATTTTACCCCAGTGTTCTGAACGAGCTTGATCAACATAAAGTACTCTTCCCATTAATCCTGCCCCTAAAATAGTTGAAGCTACAACTGTTCCAAGAACTATTTTCTTTAGTCCTGACATTCCTTGAGGTTGTGTATGATTTGTGTTTGTCATTTTTTATTTCCTAATTTTAGATAATTATCATAGGTAACACTAGTATATAAATGTTTCGTTTTTGTTACTACTGCATAAGAACACTTTTTACAGCTTAGTCTATATATACTCTAAATGTTTATATTTAATATGAATTCATTAGAGAAATTAACTAGTGCAATTGTACTTTCTTCAGTATTTATTTTTCCATCTTATGCCGAAGCACAAAGGGGCAGAAGAGTTTTTGTTCAGAATAAATCAGTTCCTTCTCAACAAGTTATACAAGTTCCTGCTGGACAATATTATTGCCCTAATTGTGGTAGTTATCATGCTAATCCTGCTAATGGGGGAAATACTATTGGTAGTGCTCTTTCTGATGCTACGGCTACAAATCTTTCTAATGCAGTATCAGTGGACAAGATGTATGATAAGGTTGGAAATGCTGCAAAGTTAGGGGAGGGATTGAAATCTCTTACTGATCTTATGATAATAATGGATGCTGTAACAGGTGGTCCTCAAAAACGAGAAAAAGATAAAAAACCTGTTAATAATCATCCTCTTTATAGTCTTCCCAATAAGTGATTATTTTTTATAATTATTGTCTTTTATTTTTATTATATTCTATATCATATACTTTTTGATGTTTTTGATCCCAGTAGAGAATAATGCCATCTGTAAGATTAGGTCTTTTATCTTTTATATTTATATCTCTTCCATAGATTTCTTTTAAATATGCTTCTCTTTGTGGAGTTAATATCAGTGATAATGGAGCAAATATCATAAACAGTATTGTATTTGCTGTATTTTCACCAATCTGCTGTGATGGACCATCCCTTCCAGGTTTAGTAGGGGGACTTTCCATTGTTTCAATAATTTCTTTATGATCCCTATAGAATTTATTTAATTCTCTTTTTTCTTGCTGTGAAAAAGTAGAATATGCATAGGGTTCATTTTCACTTATCCTCTTTGCTGTTGCTCTAAGATTAACATTATCTAGTATTTCTTTTAATTTTTCCTTTTTATTTTTGTCTTTTTCATTATTCCAATTAGAATATGCATCTTTTGCTGTTTTCCATTCTTCATAGCCTATTCTATAGTCATTTGGATTAAATTGAGGTTGTTGTGCTTGAGCTGGAGAATTATCTGTTAAAACTAATGCTGTAAGTCCTGTTATTGTATTTTTTAAAAAATCTCGTCTTGATATCATTTTGTTTATTGTATATTTATTTTTTATTAGTATAAAATCTATTTACATAATTATTATATTGTGTTAATTCTTTACTTATTCTCATATTATTTCAAGTTTTTATAATTTTGTATGTTTTTTTATTACTGATTAGTATTCAAAAGTTTGTAGATTATAAAATTAAATTAAAAATCTAAAAAGTTTTAAATAGTGAAGGTTTTTATTTATTAAATAAAAAAAGATTTTTTGAAAGTAAAATAATATCTAGATATTTCCTAATTTTTTTGATTATAATTTTTCTTTGGAAATGTTTAAATAGTTATTTCCTTTATTTTATTCATGAAAAAGGGTGTGGGTAAAAGAATTAATAAGGTTGCGCAGGCAACAATATTTATTATTATTGCAGTGCTTTTGGTAGGAACTGCGGCTATTGCTTTTTTTGTTATAAAAAA